>NZ_VIKY01000199.1:0-14238 GCF_009711925.1 Dolichospermum sp. UHCC 0352
TATCCACAGCGGTTAAAACCGCTCGTGTCGCTTCCCTCTCAGCCCTAAAGGGACTGAGTCTCCCGCTTACCGCGTGATCTTATGAAAATTAGAATAACTGATTTCATCCTTCACAGTTCATCAGCACGTTGACTTAAAGAGCAGCAAACATGAATCCAGGAATTGACCTCCAAGGAACTTTTATTCAATCTGTCAAGGACTTAGGCGTACCCCCAGGAGCGGCCAAAGCCCTATGGATGCCATTACCAATGGTATTGATGCTGATTGGGGCTACAGTAGGTGTCCTAGTTGCCACATGGCTAGAACGGAAAATTTCTGCGGCAGCACAGCAACGAATTGGTCCTGAATACCAGGGTCCTTTTGGATTGTTAGTGCCTGTAGCAGATGGTCTGAAGCTGGTATTTAAAGAAGATATCATCCCCGCCAAAGCAGATCCTTGGCTATTTACCATTGGTCCAATTATTGTCGTTTTACCAGTATTTCTGTCCTATTTAATTGTGCCATTTGGACAGAATATTATCATTGCTAACGTCGGCATGGGCGTATTCTTGTGGATTGCATTATCGAGTATTCAGCCCATTGGCTTATTAATGGCGGGTTATGCCTCCAATAATAAATATGCCTTGTTAGGAGGTTTACGGGCAGCAGCGCAGTCCATCAGTTATGAAATTCCCTTAGCATTGAGTGTACTAGCGATCGCTATGATGTCCAACAGTCTCAGCACCGTTGACATCGTTAATCAGCAATCTAATTTTGGCATTTTGGGCTGGAACATTTGGCGACAACCATTAGGTTTCGTGATCTTTTGGATAGCCGCCCTAGCAGAATGCGAGCGCCTACCCTTTGACTTACCAGAAGCAGAAGAAGAACTAGTTGCAGGGTATCAAACCGAATATTCAGGCATGAAATTCGCCCTCTTCTACCTCAGTTCCTACATTAACCTGGTACTTTCTGCCTTACTAGTAGCAATTTTGTACCTTGGTGGTTGGCATTGTCCTATACCCCTGGAGATGATCACTGGTTGGTTAGGAGTCAGCGAAAGTGACCCAGCAATTCAGGTAGTCACAGCGGTTATAGGTATTACCATGACCGTAATCAAAGCCTACTTACTAGTATTTTTCGCCATCCTCATTCGTTGGACAGTACCACGGGTACGGATTGACCAATTGCTAGACTTAGGATGGAAATTTCTCTTACCAATAGGCTTGGTAAATCTCCTATTAACCGCAGCCTTCAAACTAGCCTTTCCCTTCGCCTTCGGTGGGTAAGGCAATTTTAGATTTTAGATTTTGGATTGAATCTGAAATCTAAAATCCAAAATCCAAAATCCAAAATTGTAAAGAGAGAGACACAAAAATGCTTAAATTCCTCAAACAAGTTGGTGATTACGCCAAAGAAGCAGTCCAAGCAGGTCGTTATATTGGTCAAGGATTATCTGTTACTTTTGACCACATGAGACGGCGACCTGTTACCGTCCAATACCCCTACGAAAAATTAATTCCTGGTGAAAGATTTCGCGGTCGCATTCACTATGAGTTTGACAAGTGTATTGCTTGTGAAGTCTGTGTGCGTGTTTGTCCCATTAATCTTCCTGTCGTTGACTGGGAAATGGACAAAGGCACTAAAAAGAAAAAGCTCAAACACTACAGTATTGATTTTGGAGTTTGTATCTTCTGCGGTAACTGTGTGGAATATTGTCCCACCAACTGTTTATCCATGACAGAAGAATATGAACTAGCTACTTATGATCGCCATGAACTTAATTACGATAGCGTAGCCCTGGGACGTTTGCCCTATAAAGTTACAAACGATCCAATGGTGACACCATTAC
This sequence comes from Dolichospermum sp. UHCC 0352, assembly GCF_009711925.1. Classification (NCBI taxonomy): domain Bacteria; kingdom Bacillati; phylum Cyanobacteriota; class Cyanophyceae; order Nostocales; family Aphanizomenonaceae; genus Dolichospermum; species Dolichospermum sp. UHCC 0352. The sequence continues at coordinate 1,832 of NZ_VIKY01000199.1, forward strand.
GAGAACTTGTTTACCTACCTAAAGGCGTAATGGACCCCCACGGAGTCCCCGCCGATGCCCCCCGTGCAGGTTCTCGTCCAGAAGACCTAGTAGAAAAATAATTGACAACTAACAAATGACAAATGACAAATGACAACTAACAACTAACAAATGACAAATGACAACTAACAACTGACAACTAACAACTAACAACTAACTAAGGACAAAAACAGTGAATCTAGCCGAAGGAGTACAGTCTGTATCACTTGGCATTCTTGGCGTAATGATGATTGGGACAGCACTAGGTGTGGTGCTATTCTCTAACATTGTTTATTCCGCCTTTTTGCTGGGAGGTGTATTCATCAGCATGGCGGGAATATACCTATTGCTAAATGGTGATTTTGTCGCATCAGCACAAATCCTAATTTATGTTGGTGCAATTAACGTTTTAATTCTGTTTGCCATTATGTTGGTAAACAAAAGACAGGATTTTTCACCATTACCTAGTGCGGGATTACGGAAAGTATTTACAGCTTTAGTGAGTTTTGGACTATTTGCGCTTTTAAGTACAATGGTATTAGCTACGCCTTGGGCTTATACAACTAATCCCGTAGTTAGTCAAAATTCCATCATTGTCATTGGTGAGCATTTCTTCAGCGACTTTTTGCTACCCTTTGAATTAGCTTCCGTTCTGTTGCTAATAGCAATGGTAGGAGCAATTATTTTGGCACGTCGGGAATATTTACCTGACCAAGTACCAACTTCTGACCTACAACAAACAATTTTAACCCTACCAGAACGCCCCAAAGAACTCATCGGCACTGGTAGAAGTTCTGACAACTGACAACTGTACGGGCGAAGCATTTGGAAGATAAATTATCGGTAGTTGCGAAAAATGCTTCTCCAAATGCTTCGCCCCTACCAACTAACAACTGACAACCGACAATCATGCAACTCCAATACTTTTTATTACTAGCCGCAGCTTTGTTTTGCATTGGGATTTATGGTTTAATTACCAGTCGCAACGCAGTGCGGGTACTGATGTCAATTGAGTTATTGCTGAATGCCGTTAATCTAAATTTAATGGCATTTTCCAACTTCCTTGATTCAACCTTAATTAAAGGTCAAGTTTTCACAGTTTTTGTGATTACAGTCGCAGCCGCAGAAGCGGCAGTGGGTTTAGCGATTGTGCTGACGATTTATCGCAACCGCGATACCGTTGATATGGAGCAGTTTAATCTTCTGAAGTGGTAATAGTGCGTGCAACTCAAGCAGGTAATCATTGCTTATAAAGCACGAGATCCCCAGAGTAAAAGCTGGGCTGAACTTTGTGCTAAACAACTAGAAAATCGTCATTGCCAAGTATTGATGGGACCTAGTGGGCCAAAAGATAACCCCTATCCGGTTTTTTTGGCCTCTGCTAATCAACCAATTGATCTTGCTTTGGTACTTGGTGGTGATGGTACTGTCCTCACAAGTGCCAGACATTTAGCCCCAGCTGGTATCCCCATTCTCGGAGTGAATGTAGGCGGCCATTTGGGGTTTTTAACTGAGTCAGTAGATGAGTTTCAAGATCCAGAAATAGTTTGGGACAGGCTGTTAGAAGATCGTTATGCTATTCAACGGCGCATGATGTTACAAGCAGCGGTATATGAGGGAACTGGCTCAAATTTAGAACCTGTGACTGAAAGTTACTTGGCTTTAAATGAATTTTGTGTCAAACCGGCTTCTGCTGACAGAATGATTACCTCAATTTTGGAAATGGAAATTGATGGTGAGATAGTAGATCAGTATGTGGGAGATGGGTTAATTATCTCTACTCCCACAGGTTCTACTGGTTATACTGTTTCTGCCAGTGGACCAATTATGCACGATGGGATGGAAGCAATTACCATCACTCCCATTTGTCCCATGAGTCTTTCAAGTCGTCCCCTTGTCTTACCTCCTGGTTCTGTGGTCAGTATTTGGCCTTTGGGCGATTATGATTTAAGTACCAAACTCTGGATGGATGGTGTGTTATCTACTTCCATTTGGCCAGGACATCGTGTTGATGTCCGAATGGCTGATTGCCGCGCTAAGTTTATTGTATTACGGGCAAATAACTCATATTATCAAACACTGCGGGAGAAGTTACTTTGGGCTGGAACGAGAGTTCGCTACAACAATAATCACCGCAATTGATTTTTATGTATCTTTTCTAAATATTGTCCCGTTAAGTCCGTCATAGTAAATTCAACTTCGCCCCCAATTTTAAGATATTTGGGGGTTTTTAATATCTATTCTTACTCACAATTGAAAGTATGAACTATAGCAGGAGTCAGAATTTACCGAATCAGAATTCAGAAGTTAAAAGTAGTTGTCAACGAAGTTTCATCAACACCTAATAACTCTCTTTTGTAAGTTCTTGTAATTAGGTGTATTGATTCAATTTAATATGGTCTCGATTTTTAACTCTTTGCTTTTCACTAGATATACTCCAAGAATCACCATTCTAATCACCATAAACATAGACATAGCCAACCACAACATATGGTTATTGTGATAAAACCATGTTGATATAGCTAGAGGGATAAATCCCACCAAGGTACTGATTAAGAAAGTATTGCGGAGAACAACCCCTTCCGCTAGACCCGTAAAGTATCCCTCCAGAACTAAACAAATTGAGGCACATCCCAGAACCACTAATAACCAAGGAACATAGGTTTTAATTAGCTCTATGATTTCGCTGTGGTTGGTTAACAACCCAAATATGGTTTGTGGAGAAAGCACACAAAGACCAGCGCAGGTAAGTCCTATTGAAAGACTAGTTCCTATTGCTATTTGCAATAAAGGCAAATACTTATGAGTTGTCTGTTCACCTTTAAATGTTCCAGTTAAAGCAGCGGTAGAAATTCCTACACCATTAAAAATATCTATAGTCAGCAGTAACACCTGTAAAAGTAAGGCATTGCCAGCAAATATCATTGTATCCATTGTTGCGCTCAAACAGGAAAAAATGACGTAGGTGAATGCAATAGTTAAAGACCTCACAAATAGATTTCCATTCAACCGAGCAATGGATTTGAAACCTGACGATTCCAAAATTTGCTCCTTTAATGCTGCTACCTCTTTTAAAGGGACATCACGGAGTAAGAAAATTAACCCCGTCAACAACATTAAATATTGGCTGACTCCGGCAGACATTCCGGCTCCGGTACTTGCCCAATGCCACTGGTTAATATATAGGTAGTCTTGCAGTATATTAACCACATTGTAAACAATGGTCATTAGCAATACCCTACTACTTTTTTCCTGTCCAATAAACCAGCCAATTAGTACATAGTTGAGTAAAACTGCTGGTGCGCCCCAAATACGGGCATTAAAGTAGGCAAGACCAGCATCCTTGACCTCTGGAGAAGTAGTAAACAGTGCAAACCCCAAATTCCCTAAGGGTTCATGTATAACCAGAATGAGTATCCCCAAACCTAAAGCGATCGCGCTATTCCGTATTCCTACTAGTAACATAGCCTCTCGGTCATCTTCACCAACAGCTATTGCTGTCATGCCTGTAGTTACTAAACGTAAAAAACCTACACTAAAGTATATATAATCAAAAAGAATTGCACCCAGAGAAGCACCTGCAAAATAGCGGATATCTGTCAAATGACCTAGAAAAACTGTACTGGTAAAACCAGCTAACGGTATAATAGTGCAAGATAAAATATTAGTAAGGGTAATTAGATAAAAGCGAGAGATAAATTGATATTTACCTGACAAGGGGAATAATAGCATCGTATAAAAAGCCCGATTTGAAGAGGTTTTGCCCTACAGAAAATTTCATAAATAACTACAAATATGAAATTACATGATGACGATTTTTTGACTACAGCAGAATTTTGCAGTAAAATCCTATTTTAGCACCGCCTCCTATTATACCATCATAGATCCTTTGTAGTACCTTGAGCCTGTAATTGAAGGGTACAAATTGCATTGTCAAAATACTAGTTACAAAACTAGCATTTTCAAAACATATATTACTACTGGTTACATCTTGAAGAAGAAAATTCACATTTGGAGAAGTACATCTATATCTAGCGCTCTATATCATGGATGGGCTTTCTTATATCCCAAATAGGTTAATATTCTTTTTTGAAATATGTTGTTGAGATAGTAGTGATAAAGTTGTGCCTGTGGAAGAACCTATATCATATATAACACTATTATCTTTGATAAAATACTCGCTAATTTCAACTACCATTCTCTGAATCTCTTCATAAAAAGGCACGCTCTTTATAACATGACTGTCAAAACTTTCACTAACTTGCTGATCAAATTTCCAGTTACCATGACTAGCTAGAATTAAATCGTCAACAGACTCAATTGAATTACTCATATTTTCACCTTCTTATGTTTCTATTATTACATTATTATTTGATTTGCAGCATTTCTGTCTGAAATATCACATCTACAACGACAAGTCAATATTTCAAAAAGTTTCTATTATTACATTATTATTTGCAGTATTTCCGTCTAAAATATCACATCTACAACGACAAGTCAATATTTCAAAAAGTATTTAACAGGTTCTAGGAGCATATAATAGAGCCTACTGATCCTATAAGAGATACACTAACTACTAAAAGACCAAAACCTCTTCTCTATTTTTTTATTTGGAAGTCTCTAACGCCAAATTTTAACGCTAATCTACTTGTATAACTAAATTTGTATCTTATTACCAGATTTTTTGAGCAGTTAAGCTCATAATGAAAAAAAGATAATAACCAGATCCCCGACTTCTTTAACAAGTCGGGGATGTATCTTCTATCAAATATTTTACAAATCTATGTAGGAAAATAGATGAAAGTTTCTGATCGCTACAATAATTATCAACTCCATCTTTCTGATTTTCCCATTTTGCAAACTGATAAATATATCCTGCGTCTAGCTGCAAATCCTCAAGAACTAGAATCTATTTTCCAATTGCGATTTGAAGTATTTAATTTAGAACTCGGTTTAGGATTATCTAATTCTAATATTGCCCAAATGGATCAAGATAAATTTGATCAAGTTTGTCATCATTTATTACTCATTGCTAAAAATACGGGTGAAACGATTGGTACTTATAGAATGCAAACTTATACAATGGCTGCTCAATATCTAGGATTTGATGCGGCTGATATATTTGATCTTCATGGTATTCCTGATGCTGTTCTTCAATCTTCTGTTGAGGTGGGACGTGCTTGTATAGCTAAGAAGTACCGCAATAGTCATACTCTATTATTACTGTGGAAAGGATTAGCTAATTATTTACTTTGGACTAAACAACAATATTTTTTTGGCTGTGCATCTTTACTTACACAATCTCATCGAGAAGCAGCTTGTACTTTTAATTATTTAAAACAAAATAATTTTATCCATCCTCATATTTTAGTATGTCCTCATGCAAAATACTTGATAGAAATTCCGCAAAGTTATCCAGAAAAGTCTAATATATCAATTCCTAATATTTTTCAGGCATATCTAAATATTGGGGCTAAAGTATGCAGTTTACCAGCTATTGATCAGCAATTTAAAACTATTGACTTTTTAGTTATTTCTAATATTGCTGATTTTACTAGATGGCATTATGGCATGAGATTGAAATAATGACACTGTTTTTTTCGGGCTACGCATCTTTTAAAAACATCTTTTTTTTGACTGAAGCTCTAAACTGGTGAAAATGAGTGTTTCTTATCTGTTCCCTATTCCCTATTCCCTGTTCCCTTTTTTGTAATTCTGATGACTTTTTCCTTACTTAAATTTATATATACATAAAAAATGCAAAAAATCGTCTAATTAGATACAATTTATGAACATTAGAAGAAGTTTTGGAGAATAATATGGTCTTATTAAAAGGCTTTGAGATTGAGATGTACACTGGTACGCATCAAGGTGATATTGTCGGACTATCGGATCAAATTACTACAAATTTAGATGGATTTATGCGTGAGCCGGATAGCCGGAATGTGGAGTATATAACTCAACCATCTATGAATTATGACAATTTATTGTGCGCTTTACTACGTCCTAGAAAAGAGTTGCGGAACTATCTCCAAAGCTTGGATAATTATACTTTGATACCGGGTAGTACATTATCTTTGCAAGGAAGCGATCTCTTTTTGCGTTCTGACCCCACCAATCCCTATCATGATTACATTGAACAAACCTATGGCACAAAGGTAGTTACTGCCAGCGTCCATATCAATGTTGGTATCAGTGACCCAGAGGTATTAATGCGTGCCTGTCGGATCATGAGAATGGAAGCACCTCTATTCCTAGCTATGAGTGCCTCATCTCCTTTCCTAAATAGTAAAACTACTGGTTATCATTCCACCCGCTGGGGACTATTTCCCCAAACTCCCAATCATGTCCCCTTATTTGCTAGTCATGCGGATCATATTCAATGGGTAAATGAACAGTTAGCATCTGGGACAATGCAAAATGTCCGACATTTGTGGGTATCAGTGCGTCCAAATGGTGATCGCCGTCCTTATGATTTAAATCGCTTAGAACTGCGAATTTGTGACTTGGTAACAGATCCCATTGCTTTGTTAGCAATGACAGCTTTATTAGAAGCGCGGTTAATCCAAATTATCAATAACCCAGCTATTGATCCTTTAACTCAAAGTCCGTTTTCTCCCGAAGAATTGATCACCTTAACCATGAAAAACGAAATGGCTGCTGCTACTGACAGTCTTGATGGAAGATTGCAGCGATGGCAAGATGGTAGGAGTATTCTTGCCAGAGATTGGATAGCAGAAATATATGATGAAGTTTGGAGTATTGCCAAACAACAGGGCTTTAGTTGTTTCCTCTCCCCCTTGCAAAAAATTCTCCGAGAAGGTAATGAAGCTCAACAATGGTTACAACTACACAAAATAGGCGTTGATATTCAGCGTGTAATTGCCCAAGCCATTATTTCTACCCAAGAACGGGAAACCGAACTAGAAAGTAAACTATGTTCATCTGTGCGGGAATAGACACCAGACAAGAGGGAATAGGCAAGAGGGAATAGGCAAAGATACATATTCTCCTCACTCAGATTCTTATTTCCTCTCGCTGAAATGATTAAAAAAAATAATCAATGGAAAATACTTCGTAACATATTAAAAAAAACTATATATCGCCTCTACATTTTGGTAGATTTTTAGACAGCAAGAAATTTCCTAATATACAATTTAGATTTGCAAAAGATGCCCCAGATAGTTTTAGTGAACCCACAAATTCCTCCGAATACTGGCAATATTGCCCGGACTTGTGCCGCTACAGGCACGGAATTACATTTGGTCGGTCCTTTGGGATTTGAAATTAGCGATCGCTATCTGAAACGAGCCGGGTTAGATTATTGGCCTTACGTTAAATTCCATTATCATGACTCCATAGAAGTATTTCAAAGCGTACAAAAACAACGTGGGGGTAGATGCTTAGGTTTTAGTGTTCGTGGTGATTTTAACTACATTAATTTTGAATTCCAAGCGGATGATTGGCTGCTTTTTGGCAGTGAAACAGCAGGTTTACCAGCAGCTACTCTCTCAACTTGTGACTCTACCTTATATATTCCCATGTATGAACCTGGTGTTCGTAGCCTGAATCTATCAGTCAGTGTGGCCATAGGTTTATTTGAATGTCGTCGTCAGTTAGGCTATTTACAATAATTCATATTCACCAACAAAAATTTAGGATTAAGTGTGATAGAAACATATCTATCAGATCAATCACACCAAAACTTGCTATAATAATGTTGTATAACATACATAAGCAAAAGGTGAATAGTGATAAATACTGATAAGCTCCGCTAACATGACATAAGAAATTTGTATAGATATTTTCAGGGTGATCTAACCACCAAGGATAGAATTTAGTTAATTCTTTAGATGATGACTCGAAACAGGAAAATTACCGAAAACCATTACTCTCAATGATTTGGATAACTTTGTATCCAGAAATACAACAAAATAATGCGAAAATTGCAGATGTTGTATACGGTTGTTTTTTAGGGAAAAATAAAAGTAAAGTGTCCTATTGATAAAACGGATTTAGTCAAAAAATCTTGAAAACGTCTACAGCGGGATCATTGCTATTGCAGAAGTTGTCCAAGCTCATGAACTAATAAAGACAATAGACCTAGCCAAGTTATGATATTTGTTTAGTTCAGTGGTTTTGTAGCAAAATGAGTGGAGATAACTCTCAAGAGTGAGAATTTTTAGGTTGTGAGGAGTGACTTAGACAAGACAGCACCAAAAACTTGAAAGTTTAGTCAGGTGTAGAACTTGTTTAAATCAGAGAAGCACGTTAATCTTGCGTAAGTGTCTCTGGTGAATGTGATCTTGATATATGGTTTGATGTGAGATCAATCATGAATTAATATCCAACTTAAAAATCGAGATCAGTTAAACGCTAGTGATCATTAGGAGGTCGTCTTTGAAACGAGCATTGAAAAAAAGAGATAAGGCTGTGTTGAACAATACCCCCAGCGGCGATGATGCCCAGGTAGAGCAAACAAATTATGAGATCAATCCCAAAATGACCCGCCGGGCGCGGACTCATCGGGCAGCTATGGTTGGCTTGGCAATATCAATGGGAGCAACCAGCCTTTTGGTGACTCGACAAAGCGATCAAGCCCAAGCAGCGGCTCCTGTTGGCAGTCAAAAAGCAGCTTCAACAATGCCGGTTGTTTCCGAGACTGAGATGAAATTTGCCACCTCCAAACTGGAGTCCCCAAGCATCTCACCAACAGGCGCGGTAGCAACTCCCGTTATATTGGAACCAACAGTGGTTTCACAAGTACCTGGGCTTGAAGCTAAATGGCAAATTGCCACCAAAAACATAGCCGTCGAAGGCACTGCATCCAATGTAATTTCCCCAGCCAATCCCGCTGATAGAAATTCTGTTCAACTAGGGCAGGAAGTGAGCTATCGTCCAGTTCAAGCGACATTACCAATAAATAACCAACTGCCTGAGACAGCGCCACAGTTGTCTAAAGTGGAAGCGGTAACTGGCAGTACCCAAAATTTGCCAGCAGGGGAGTTAGCCAGCGGTAATGTTAATGCTCAACTCAAAGCACAGCAAGAGTTTGCCCTGAATCGCTTACAGGAAAAATCAACTCGGTTAAGAAATAGTTTGGCAGATTTGCGGTCTGAACAAACCCAAGATCTATTAAAAACTGGGATTAAGGAAGCACAACCAACCACTGTAGCTAATAAATCCGTACCAGAACAATCGGAAAATTTGACTGATTCTCAACAATCCGAGCTTATTTCTCGGTTGAAACCGAATAAACAAACAAGTCCGACGATACAGGAAATACCCATACCTGCATCAGCATCAACAAAAGTTGTCGCACAATTGTCTCCCTCAACATATCAAGTTAAGCCTGGAGACACCTTAGCGGAAATTGCTAACAATTACGGTACTTCAGTTTCTGAGCTAGTTAGAGCTAATGATCTGAGTGATCCTAATCAACTGCAAATTAATCAAAGGTTAATTATTCCTACGAACAAGATATTAGAAACCTCTGGCCGGGTAGATGATTCTTCTTTAAATAATCCTAGTTTTAACCCCAGATCATTCGTTGCTAACAATACCAGCGTTCCTGTTCCTCCACCAAGAGTAATAGAGCCGCTAGAACAGACGGAAACTCCTGGTGTGACTATCCCAGTCCCAGTGGTGACAGGTGAGCAAGAACGGAAAAATTATCCTAGTATCGCTAACCGGATTAATGTTCCTGCACCAATAGAGACAGACAGCCAAGGACAGACTGCTATTTCTATTGTTGTCCCACAAGCTTTACCTACACCCAGTGACTCTTATGGCTTAGGTGGTGATGCTCCATTACCAAGAGCTTCTTACCAAAAGCATGGGTCACAAAAACCAGTGCAAAAGGTATCTAAAGCCAAAGGTAATGAACGTATCCGCAGCTTGCAAGCAGAAATTGAGAGATTGCGATATAAATACCGCGCTCAACAAGCTGGTGTGGCTGTTACAGGATCTGAAAACAATAGTCAGTCTGTACCTGTTGCTATTGAATCATCCAATAATTCGGTAGTGTCTCAAGCCAATGCCATCCAGATTGCTGTACCTCAAGCAATATTGCCAAGTTATAGTCATCAACCGCTCAAGACTCTAGTAACAGCATCTGCTCCCACCAATGAGCCGATTAACCCAGAATTCCTGCCCGGTAAAACTGGTGCGAGATGGAATTCTCCCCGCAATTCATCTGGTATTAAGTTGACAGTGCCTCCTGCTCGTGCTAATGCGTCTGACTCTTTAGGAAAATTGCGAGGAACTTCTGTTTCTCCAGCTTTACCACCTATAGCAGCAGTAGATATACACTTGCCTCAAACCACTGAAGACAATCCCAGTTTCCCCTCTAATTCTGCCGCTACAGGCTACATTTGGCCAGCTAAGGGAGTTCTGACCTCTGGCTATGGCTGGCGCTGGGGAAGAATGCACAGAGGGATTGATATTGCTAACTCAACAGGCACACCCATTTACGCTGCATCTGCTGGTACAGTCGAGAAGGCTGGCTGGAATAGCGGTGGTTACGGTAACGTTGTGGATATCCGCCATGAGGATGGTAGTTTAACTCGCTATGGACACAACAGCCGGATTTTGGTGCAACCTGGTCAACGAGTGCAACAAGGTCAGACAATTGCGGCTATGGGTAGCACTGGTTTTAGCACTGGTCCTCACACTCATTTTGAAGTTCATCCATCTGGCAAGGGTGCTGTTAACCCTATCGCTTTCTTACCAAATCGGATTTAATTGCAGATAATCTGGAATTAAGTGATTCTCTGGTTAATGGAGGGAGGTAAACTCCCTCTTTTTATTTTTGGGGCAAAAATTTGGAAATTGATAGTTGTCAGATGCAAATTTCTATGCTATCTTAATATAAGTTGATAAAACAACGTGGCTCAGTAGCTCAGTTGGTTAGAGTACGGGACTCATAAGCCTGGGGTCGTCAGTTCAAATCTGACCTGAGCCATTAAAAACAATATCATATACAATAGTTTCAGCCTTCAGTCATTTATAGCACTGGGGCTGAATATTTGTTTGAAGGCTTTCCTGACTACATTACCCGCAAACCTAAAATCATCAAATCTCGTTCCACTCCGTCCAAATCAGCAATTTTCGGTAAATTCCCCCAGGCTTGAAAACCGAACCAGGCAAATAATTTTAAACTGGGTTGATTATGAGCGAAAATAAAACTAACTAACGTCTTTAAACCTAAATTGGGACTTTCTTGGATGGCTTTTTCTAAAAGTTGTTTTCCCAAACCACGTCCTTGAAAATCTGGGGAAATATAAATACTAATTTCCGCGGTAGAATAATAGGCTGGTCTGCCGTAGAATGATTGAAAACTCAACCATCCAGCAATTACACCATCCGTGTCCACTACCCACAGGGGACGTTGTGAGGGGACTCGTCCTTGAAACCAAGCTAAACGACTTTCCACAGACACAGGTTCTAAGTCAGCGGTAGCCATGCGACTAGGAACAGCAGCGTTGTAAATGGCGACAATGGCGGGTAAATCAGATTCTAGGGCATGGCGGATCATCATTGCGGCTATTTGGGCAAAATTCTTGATAAAATCTTTCCAAATAATACAGCGTTAAGAGGCTATTTATTCGATAGTTTTATCTTAAAACCGAACTTTGTACAACTCGAATAATTCTCCTAATTGCCGTTTAACGATTTTAGCACCTCCAACTTTAATGGTTTTTTCCCACTCCGCGACAGTTTCTAGAAATACCTCTGCACCTAAATAGGTTTCTAGTACAGCCCAATCTTCAGCTAAAGGCTGTTCTGAATTAAGAATATCAAATACAAAATGTCCCCCTGGTTTCAATACTCGTTTGACTTCCACCAAGACAGCTTGCCAATATTCTAGAGGAAAATAGCAACTAAATCCTGTAGCAATGACTAAATCAAATTGACTTTGATCATAGTTTAAATGGTGAGCCGGTCCTAATTCTACACCTTTGAATAATTTTGAGTTTAACTGTGAACCACGGGAGTTAAGGGTGTCTTTGGCTATATTACTAATTTCTTGCCCATAAAAGAATGCTTGCCAATCTCTCCAAGGATAGATTAAAAAACTGACACCGCAACCAATATCTAAACAATGTTCGTTTTTTTGAGGTTGAGCAATTTCCCAAAATGGTGAAACTATTCTCTCACTTAATCTGCCATTAATCCATTCTCGAAATATTGGCATTGCTTCTACTTCGTCGGGAACTGCAAATTTCTGATTTTGATATTGATGATTAAAGCGATATGCTATTTGTCCTATTCTCTCTTGCCATTTATCTGAGGAATAGCTATTTCTTTGATAAGAATTAGAAGGCAAATTTTTAGACATTAATTATTTTTGTCAGTTGTCAGTAGGGGCGAAGCATTTGGAAGATAAA
>NZ_VIKY01000200.1:0-538 GCF_009711925.1 Dolichospermum sp. UHCC 0352
ACCCCCTCAACCTCCCAAACAGCGAACTGCTTGCAGCAGCGCTTCGCTATCGCACTTCCTCCAACTTCCCAAACATTCTTTTTTTAACGAACCACAGAGACACAGAGGACACAGAGAAAGAGAGATCGCACTCCCTTTAACCTCCCAAACAGCGAACTGCTTGCAGCAGCGCTTCGCTATCGCACCCCCTCAAATCCCCAAACAGCGATCGCATTCCCTCCAACTTCCCAACATCCTTTTTTAACGAACCACTCCAGACACAGAGGACACAGAGAAAGAGCGATCGCACCCCCTCAACCTTCCAAACAGCGACGCACCCCCTCAACCTCCCAAACAGCGAACTGCTTGCAGCAGCGCTTCGCTATCGCACCCCCTCAAATCCCCAAACAGCGAACTGCTTGCAGCAGCGCTTCGCTATCGCACCCCCTCAACTTCCCAAATAGCGAACTGCTTGCAGCAGCGCTTCGCTATCGCACTCCCTCCAACTTCCCAAACATCCTTTTTTAACGAACCACTCCAGACACAGAGGACACAGAGA
>NZ_VIKY01000201.1:0-19690 GCF_009711925.1 Dolichospermum sp. UHCC 0352
TACCAATTACCAATTACCAATTACCAAATTACTAATTACTAAAAATGCCAAATCAATTAATGTATCAGCAGGACGATTTTGTTGTTTTGGAAACAAATCAACCAGAACAATTTCTGACAGTGGCGGAATTATTAATCAAGCTGGAAAAAACTTTATCACAAATTGCATTCGCGGATTTACCATTGGATGTGCAAAAATTTGAGTCTGTTAGCGAACAAGCACAATACTTGCTGGATACAAGTTGTAATTTAGATGTGGGGCCTGGAGAATATTTACAGTGGTATGCGGTGCGGTTGGAAAAATAAAATTATTTGCTACCAAATTAGGTTTGTTCGGCTTCAAAGGTGATGCGCTCAGATTGATATGCAGGTGGCTCAACATGAATTAAAATCCTGACGGGATGAAAACGTTGTTCTAGTTGTTTTTCAACTTCCTCTGTGATATTGTGAGCCGTTTCTACATCTGGTGCATCAACAATTAAGTGCATTTCTATAAACACTTGACGACCAATGACACCACGGGAAGCGATATCATGACAGTTAAGGACACCGGGGACAGAAACTGCAATTGTATGAATAGTTTCCGGGGCTATGGCCATTTGATCCACAAGCCAGGGCAAATTCTCGGTTAGAACTGACCAACCACTCCAAAATACCAGTAAAGCTACTGGGAAAGCTAGTGCTACATCTAACCACTGATAACCCAGCCACACACCAATTAAACCACCAATAACGGAGATTGTCACCCAAACATCACTCATGGTATGGGTAGCATCAGCGATTAAAATGGAACTACCTACTCTTTTTCCCACATTCCGTTCATAAAAGGCGACAAAAATATTTATTCCTAACACAATCAGTAATAACCACAATTCTGGAGGTGATACTTTTACAGGTTCGCCACCTTTGAGGATTCTTTCTAATGCACCTTGGACAATTTCAAAACAAGCTATTCCTAAAAATGCAGCTATCCCCAAAGCGCCTAGTGCTTCAAATTTATTATGCCCATAAGGATGCTCTCGATCTGGCAATGGTGAAGAAAACTTAATAGCAACTAAGCCTAAGACATTATTGGCACTATCAGTCACACTATGTAAAGCATCAGCCAGCAAACTTAAAGAACCTGTCCAATGACCCACAAGGACTTTTAAGCCCATTACAAATACGTTAAGCAGTAGGGTAATAATTAAAACTTTTCTTACTTCCGTGCGGTTATCGTAAATCATATATTAATCTTTTGTTAATCTTGTGTGATTTGTGGAAAAAAAGACTAGAGAATTTGTTTTCTTTAACTATTACTGTACAACAATAGGTATTTATTTCTAGGAATAAATATACAGGAAATATGTCAAAAACTGCTTATTAAGAATTTATCTCTTTATTGAACAAAAAGGAACAAAAGATCCCCCACTTCTTTGAGAAGTCGGGGATCTGGATATGGTAATGTGAATAATTACGAATAATTATTAATAAGTAGGTTATGTCTTCTGCACCTCTTACACCAAATCTGGTAGAAGGTTCTATTTCTGTTAGTTTTTCACCCCAAGCAGCGCGAGAATTAATGTCTAAACTATGATTTTTGTGATTTTGATGATTTTTATGATGAATCCCTCATTTTCATCAAAATAATCCTACAAATCATAGTTCAGACGTTTTTCTCGTTCCCATACTCTGTATGGGAATGAATTCTATAAGGCTCTGCCTTCAAACCATTTCTTCTAATTTTACCTCATAATCGCCCTGCATTTCCGGTTTATTTAGATCGTAATCTCATTAACGCTAGTTACCACTCGGTAATCTACTCCTAATGCTTGATGAAAATGCTTTTCACCACAGATAATTTTACGTTTTTCATCAGGTCGCAATTCATCTAAATTTCTTGTACCTTTTGTTTCACGAATCAGGTAAAGAAGCGGTTTCCCTACTGCTTCTCCATGTTCGTCTCTATCTTCCATAATAACTGCCCAATCTGGATTATATTCCCCTACTGGTGTAGGTACAGTAAACCAATTAGGAAGTTTGAAAAATAGTTTTACATCATCTCGTTGTTCTAAATCTGCAACAAATTTACCTTCAATACTATTTTGTATATTTTCGGCTTGACTATCAACAATCACATGATCATAAACCGAACGATTTGCCGGAATTAGATATTCTTGCCAAGTTTCAATCTCATCTTGAAACTGAGTCATTTCATACCAATTATCTATTTTTTCGTATTGAATCCCATTTACTAAATGATCTGCTAGTTTATTTTTAATAATTTGTACTGCTACTGTAGCAAATTCATGAGGATTAGAAAGTACACTTTTTTGATTATTCAATCGTTTTAATATTGTTAATAAGGTATGACGAGTTAATGATACAGATGGAGTTGTGTTCTCCAACAAGTCTACCATGATAGTAATTACATTAGGTAAAGGTCGCTTTCCAGTTAACGTCATAGCTGTTTTACTGGTGGTAAGTTGTATGGTTTCTAATATATCTTCATTGCCTACCTCTACCCGTGCTTTAGTAATAGTAATCCGAGGAGGATTAATAGTTTTGGTATTTAATTCCTTAACTACTTCCTCAATCAATGTTTCTGTATCAATTTGTACAGCATAACGAGTTTTATGTTTAATTTTTTCCCACAATTCCTGAAATTCTGGTTTTAATAAATATTCTTTACGTAATTTAGCTATATCTTTTTCTCTAGCGTTAGGTGGTTTTGGTGGTACACCTTCTTTACCATACTCATCTTCAATTTCTTGTTGTAATGTTGCTACATATTTTTCATAACTTTCGTTAGCTATAACGGTTAAAATATTGATTCTCTCATCAAATATTCTTTCTCCTGTTTGATTTACAGCTAATCTCACACCCCGGCCAATTTCTTGGCGTTTTTTAGTTTCTGATGTTGTTTGATTGAGGGTACAAATTTGAAAAACATTAGGATTATCCCAACCTTCTCTTAATGCAGAATGGGAAAATATAAAAGCTACAGGTTCATCTAAAGAAAGTAATCTCTCTTTATCTTTCATGATTAAGTTATAAGCTTCTTCGTCTTTTTTAGCTGTGCCAGTGGTGCTATCTTCAAAAACAGTTTCTCCTCCCTTTTTGCGCTTTTGGGCAAAATAAGCAGATTGGACTTGTTCAGGTGTCAATGATTCCCATTCTGGATATTTTACCTTTAACTCTTCAAAGGCTTGCTTAAATAATTGACAGATAATACCATCTTGCCCAGTGTCAGTTTTATAATTAGCAACTTTATCTATAAAGAATAGTGAAATAACTTTGATACCTTGAGATTTGAGTCTTTTCTGTTTAAGAAAATGTTCTTTAATAGTGTAACGAATTTGTGCCTCAAAAATAGCTTCTTTATCAGTTCCCTTAGATTCACCTCTACTAATTTCTAAGTTATTGGTAAAAAGCACTGTTTGAGAACCAGGATTAATTTCTTCTATTTGAAAATCTGCATATTCACTGCGGTTAGTTTTTTCAAATAGAGAATCTCCTGGTTTTACTGTAATTACCTTTTCTTTAACTGTACCATTTTTTTGTAATTGATGAACAGCAATTTTAGCAGTAATAGTTTTCTTTTGACTGGTAATACTTTCTAATCGCAAAAATACTTGATTAAAGTCATTTTCTTTGATGACAGAACCTATTTCAATTTTTTTAACTAAACCTTGATTATAAGCAGCGCAGGGGGTTAACCGATAAATTAAATTATAGGGGTTTTTGTGAGTTGCACTATAGCGAAGAATAAACAAAGGATGAAGGGATGCTAAAGCTGCAATACTTTTTTCACTCTCCATATTTTGCGGTTCATCTAATATTAAAATAGGACGGGTTGATTGTACTAAATGTAGTGGTGTTTCACCCATTAACCTATCTGTACTCTGACGAATAACATTAGCAGCTTTATTAAAAGCATCTATTGTCATTACCATAATTTCTAATCCATCAGAAAGTGCAAATTGACGCACTTGGGAAAGATTGACAGAATCATAAATATAATAACGATAAGGTGGATTACTATAAAGTTCTCGAAAATGTCTTTCAGTAACTTTTAATGTTTTTAAAACTCCTTCCCGCACAGCAACGGAAGGAACAACTATAATAAATTTACGCAATCCGTAACGCTGAAATAATTGTAAAGCAGTGCGTAAATAAACATAAGTTTTACCTGTTCCTGTTTCCATTTCCACGGAAAAGTTAGGAACGTAAATTGTTTTTTTACCTCTTATTGTTTCTATCGTTTCTTCAATATATTGAAGTGATTCATCAGGTAAAATATCATTTTTTTGTTGGACAGCTTGCAGATTTTCTAATAAATTTTCTGCATCTAAATCCAGACGATTCATAACAGCAGCAGAACCCCATTCTAAAATCAAACTCATGTCTAATTCTATGCGGGGTTGACCTTCTAATAAATTAGTAACGGCTTCTATAGCATCAATTTGATATTCTTGGTTGGCATCAAATCTAAATTCCATCTGCTACTCCTTTTAAATAGTTTTTAGTCTACATTGCAGGACTAAATTAGCGGCTGTAGTGTCATCTATTGCCATGTCACGGCAAATTAATAAATCGTTTTTAGTTAATTTTAATGTTCTCGCTGTTTCAAAATGAAACTGATTATCAAGACTAATATAAAAATGCTGTCTTTTATCTTCGTCAGTTATTTTGTAGATAGTAGCAGATTCAATTTCTGTAACTTCCTCAATGCGAGATGTCAAGCTATAACCTTGTTTGAGCATGACTTCATATATTACATTTTCCGGTTTCCAGCCATCAACTAAAGGATCATTAAATAGTTCTAGTTGTTCTATATATGCTTCGGTTTCTGTATCAGATGGTAATTCGGCTGATTGACGATAATTAGATTTAGATAATTTTAAAACTTTGAAACCTAAATCTTCTGGAGTTTCCCGATTTTGCAATGGGAGTTTACCATTGTCGGAATTTTTTATTTTCTGAATACTGCGACGAATACGCTCTTTACTAAGATCAGCAATTGTAGGAAACTGTGGATTATCTGTTTTTTGTGGTAACTGAACTAGAATAAACCGACGATCACCCGTATCTTCATGATTCAATTCTAATACTACCTGGGCTGTAGTAGCAGAACCCGCAAAAAAATCAAGAATAATATCAGCTGAATCTGTATTTGTAGATAATTCAACTATACGTTTGATTAACCGGGTTGGTTTTGGTGTATCAAAAGATTGAGATGCTTCTGGAAAGAGAGATTTAATCTGTTTTTTGGCTTCATCATTATGTCCAACATCTTTATGTTGCCACCAAGTATCTGATACAACACCTTTAACTTCTGAGAGAAATCTTTTGTAACGAGGAACTTCATTTTCTTGATTTAATCCCCACCAAACTCTGTTATCTTTAATATTTTGTTCATGGCGTTGCTTACTATATCGCCATACAGCACTACGACTAGGAAATATTTCATTCCCTGTTTTTGGATGAATTATTGGGTAATAAAGATTAGGTCTTTGTTCTGCCGATTTATTGCATAAATAGTCTGAAGATGTCCACAATCCTCGTGAATCATTATCAGGATTTTTATATAGTTTATTTTGTTCTTCTGTACGTTCCATGCGCCCAATAATAGCTAGTTGTTTACCGCTATCTAGAAACTGCTTTTGCTTACTATAAACCAATATAAAATCATGGGTAGCTGAAAAATCAACAGTATCATTAGCTGGAGCATATTTTTTTTGCCAACATACGCAAGCAACAAAATTCTCTTCTCCAAAAATCTCATTCATCAACAACCGCAAATTATGAACCTCATGATCATCAATACTCACGAAAATTACCCCATCTTCTCTTAACAATTGCCGTGCTAAAAAAAGACGGGGATACATCATAGACAACCAAGCAGAATGATAACGTCCACTGGTTTCAGGATTGCTAGTTTGTAAATTACCTTCACTATCTTTTTGACCTGTTAATTCTAAATAGTTATCAAGAGGATCTGTATAATTATCGGGATAAATAAAATCATTTCCCGTATTGTAGGGAGGATCAATATAAATCATCTTTACTTGTCCAGAATAGGACTTGCGAATTAATTTTAAAACTTCTAAATTATCACCTTCAATAAACAGGTTTTGAGTATTATCAAAATCTACTGATTCAGAACGTTCTGGTTTTAATGTTGCCTTACTGGGTGTTTGTAACATCTGAATAGCTTCACGCTTACCAGCCCAAGTAAAAGAGTAACGTTCTGGCCGATCATCTGTATTTTTTCCTAAAGTTGCCTTTACTAAAGTTGCCTTTAACTTATCAAAATCTATCTCACCTTCTGTAAACACTTCTGGAAAAATGGCTTTAAGCTGCTCAAGTTGTTCAGCCTTGATATCACCAGAAGTTATTTCTACTTTATCTATATCTCTTTTGTTCATTGACTGTGTGTATTTTTATGTTGCAAATTTTACTAAGAAACTAGATTCTTTAATACATTTTAACAGAAAGTCAACAATCACCAATCACCAAACTTAGTTAAAATAATCAACTAACCTCAACACAGAAATAAGCCGAAAACTCATGGCAGATCAAATGCAGTGGACAAATGCCCTATCAACCCGTCCTTCCTTAGAAGCGGCTATTAACGATGTCGTAGAACAAGCAGTGGCATCTTTAACAGCACCAGCACATTTAGGGCTGGTATTCATTTCTTCTGCCTTTATGAGTGAGTATTCCCGACTTTTGCCTTTATTGGCGGAAAAGCTTTCTGTACCTGTATTAATTGGTTGTAGTGCTGGGGGTGTAATTGGCAGAAAACAGGCAGGAGAAACCGAAGAAATAGAAGCAGAACCCGCCCTGAGTCTAACTTTAGCCCATCTTCCCGGTGTCGAAATCCGACCTTTTCATATTGTCGCCGAAGAATTGCCAGATTCCGATAGTTCCCCCACCGCTTGGATTGATTTGCTAGGTGTGCCACCTTCCGTAGTCCCCCAATTTATTCTGCTGTCTAGTCCCTTTGCTTCAGGAACGAATGATTTGTTGCAGGGGTTAGATTTTGCCTATCCAGGTTCTGTGGTGGTGGGAGGACAGGCCAGCAGCGGCTTTATGAATGGTCGCGTCGGCTTATTTTGTAATGATAAATTGTATCGGGAAGGGACGGTAGGCATCGCTTTAAGTGGCAATATCGTCTTAGATACCATTGTAGCCCAAGGATGTCGTCCCATTGGTGAACCGTTGCAAGTCACCAAAGCGGAACGGAATATTATTGTTGAGTTAGATGAAAAAGTCCCGTTGGTGGTATTGCGAAATTTAATTAGTAGTTTAAGTGAAGAAGATCGAACTTTAGCACAACATTCTTTATTTGTAGGTTTAGCAATGGATGAATTTCGGCTAAATTTACATTCAGGGGATTTTTTAATTCGCAATATTTTAGGAGTAGATCCTAATGCTGGGGCGATCGCAATTGGCGATCGCATTCGTGCCGGACAAAGGTTACAATTTCATCTGAGAGATGCCGAAGCATCAGCCCAAGATTTAGAAATTTTACTGCAAGAATATCAAAGTCAAAATGCCAGCGAACCATCTCCCGTAGGCGCTTTAATGTTCACCTGTTTAGGACGAGGAACAGGACTTTATGGCAAACCTAATTTTGATTCTCAACTATTTAGCCGATACCTCCATGATTTACCAATGGGTGGCTTTTTCTGCGGTGGTGAAATCGGTCCAGTCAGCGGCAGAACTTTCTTACATGGCTATACTTCTGTATTTGCTATTTGTCGTTCTTTAATCAGTGATAACAGCTAATGGTTAAATATAGCCGAGAAATAAGAAAATTACATCCTGTAAATCCTTAAATCCTGTAAATCCTGATTCAGACAATTTACCCAATTAAAAGCGTACTATGATTATCAATTAAAGCTGTATTACCATCATTAACCGCACTATATTCTTCGATATAACGACGGACATGAATAGGAAAATGTGGATATTCTAACATAGCATCACCATCGGCAATAGTTGCCCAAAAATCCCGTAAACCGGGAGCTAGGATTTGTGCCTGTGCTAGTGGTAAACTTAAAGGTGGTAAAGTCAATAATTTGAGGACAAAAGGATAAGAGCGATCGCCCATCCATTGCCGTGATAATGTTTGTAAATTGGGAAAATCTGGCACTGATTCCACACGATGAGAAACAACTTGTAAGGATTCGTTACCCAATTCATCGCGGTTAAATTCTAATACTCGATAAGGATGAGGATAGCTGACTAAAGAACCCGTGGTAATATCATATATTCCTTCTGCATAAGCAATATCTTGAACGTGCAAATGTCCTGTAAATACTAACTTAACTCCATAGCGTTGTAATAATGTCCGCAGTTCTGCTGCATTTTCCAGCATATAACGATTTGCCATCGGATGATTTGATTGATTAGGTAAATGTTCAACCACATTGTGATGGATCATTACTAAAACCAATTCATCTTTAATGCTTGCTAATTCCCGTTCTAACCACTGGAATTGTTGACTATCTAACCGTCCTATTTGCTCACCTTGATCATTAAATGAGTTAGAATTAAGACCGATTAACCTCACTCCTGGGAATATCTGCCGATTGTAATAATGTTGTTGAGGATTTTCATAACCAAATTGTTGGTAATAATAGGGAAAATCTGCAAAACCAATTGATTGTTCATTAGCCATTAAAACAGGGAGATCATGATTACCAGGAATCACATAAGATGGAAAAGGTAATTGAGATAGCCTGTTTTGTAACCAATTGTGATTTGCTGGTTCACCATGTTGGGTTAAGTCTCCAGGGATCAACAAAAAATCTAAATCTAATTGGGTTAAATGTGCTAATACACTATCAAAAGCTGGAATACTCACTTCCACCAAATGAAAGCGACTAGGATGATCCCAGATGGTTTCAGGAAGCGCAATGTGTAAGTCGCTAACTATAGCAAAACGAAAATTGAGTTTCATTGATTTTAAGAAAATGTTAAAAATAAAGTTGCAAAAATTCTTATTCTTAAAGTATAACCCTCACTGTGTATACCTGTGTAGGAATATTTAGACTTAATAATATTTATATACATTTGTTTAGAATTGTTGTTTTTTTTAAGGAGAGTAAATTTTGTCACCTGTTCGAGTTCGTCAGCACGTTAACCCCCTTGCGAGTAAGTTCCAAACCCCAGCCGCTTCTCCAGAATGGGAAAAGATTTATATCCAACAAAACCTACCTCTACATTTAGATATCGGTTGTGCTAGAGGTAGATTTGTCCTCAAAATGGCACAGGTAGAACCAAATTGGAATTTTTTAGGTTTAGAAATTCGAGAACCGCTAGTAGTAGAAGCAAATAGAATCCGCGACGAAATGGAATTAACAAATTTGCATTATCTGTTTGCAAATGTGAATAATTCCCTAGTTTCCTTATTATCAACATTACCTGTAGGAAGGTTGCAAAAAGTTACAATTCAATTTCCTGATCCTTGGTTTAAAAATCGCCATGCAAAACGTCGGGTAGTGCAACCAGAATTAGTCACAGAATTAGCAAAATATTTAACAGTTGGTGGTATTGTTTTCCTGCAATCTGATATAGAATTTGTAGCAGTAGAAATGTGCGATCGCTTTGATGAACATCCTGCATTTGAAAAGCTAGGAACAACAACATGGTTAACCGAAAACCCCCTTCCTGTCCCCACAGAACGGGAAATAGCCACTCAAAACAAAGGTGAACCAGTTTATCGGGCTTTATTTAGAAAACTATAATCCGATATCCTGGGGGTAACGATGCCGAATTTTGTCAGCGGGAATGGGGCGCATCTCTAACAGACATTCGCTGTAGCTGGGTCAGGTGCCGTCTTGTGTCAATGACTGATTGCAAAGATTCATGGACTTTTCTACTCCCTGTTTGAAACTAAATTCAACACACTCAACGACAAAGTTTAAAACTTGAGACATGACTTTATTCTCAGTGGCAGAAAATCGCCCTAAAACATGAGAAACAGTATGAGAATTATCCCCATCTATTGCGTTCTTTGGTTTACCTATACCAATTCTTAATCTAGGAAAATTTTGGGTATTCAGATGAGAAATAATACTTTTCATGCCATTATGTCCACCCGCAGATCCAGACAACCGCAGACGAGTTTTGCCCAAGGGTAAATCTAGATCATCATAAATGATTAAGATTGATTCAGGCGGTATTTTGTACCAATTGGTTACGGCTTGAATAGCTTGTCCTGAAAGATTCATATAGGTTAAGGGTTTGAGTAAGCGAATTTTCCCCTTACCTGCTGCATTCCCTTCGCCAAATTCTCCTTGAAACTTGCGATTTTCAGCTAGAGAAATTTGCCAAGCCCGAGCTAGGGTATCTATAGCTGCAAAGCCAATATTATGACGAGTTTGGTCATATTTAGGCTCTGGATTTCCCAGTCCGACAATTAGCTGGGGAATCACCACAGCCGTTGGTTTTACTTGTTCATCTTTCATCCTTGTACGTTTTCTGACTGGGTTTTTCCAGCTTCAATGTGTTTATGCTCTAATTCAGCGGTTGTTTGCACAGTTTCTTTCAATTGTTCAGATTCTTTTTTGAACTCGCTTTGAAATTCATTAGAGGCCTCTTGAAAACTGCGAATCGTTTTCCCCAAACTGCGCCCAATTTCTGGTAACTTCTTCGGTCCAAAGATTAATAATGCAACTACCATAATGACACCCATTTCTGGTAAACCGATACCAAATATATTCATTTTGCTCTCCTATAGACTGAAAAACCGCCACAACTACTCTACAGCTTTGGGATTTAGACTAATTTTATCGCTATTTTTAGGTATTTTTTTGAATAATGAAAAAACTGGGACAAGCTAGGTAAAGTTTTATACTGCTCGGTTAAGGGTAAAAAGTCGTTATATCGTAGGTTGGGTTGACGTATGTTACCCAACAAAATTCTCGATCATGTTGGGTTTTGCTGTCGCTCAACCCAACCTACATTTCCTTAACCGAATAGTATTAGGATAGATGCTAATTATCAGCTTGATGACTGGATAGCCATTAGCCGCCTAAACTGCGCCAATCAACAAGCACGTCCTGAATTAACAGAGACTTGTTATAAACTTGCAGGATAATTAGCAGAAATACCAAAAATAAACCCATAAACACACCCATTAAAGGTGTTGTTCCCCAACCTGGAGACACTTTACCATACTCAGCATTTAAGGGTCTGAGAATATCTCCTAACTTAGTCCGTTGTGCCATAGTTCACCTAAGAATTAGTTACCAAAGCTTTTTTAAATTTTTTCAGACATTCCCAAACCTTTACAGGCTGGGGATTCTTGGTTTAAACTTACCTATTTTCGATTGACCTAATCACAGGTTTAACAGTTCGCATTTACTCATGTCTTTGTCACGAATAATTACCCAAGCTTTTATCCAGTGGTGGATAAGTTCCCGGTTGTCTCACGGTACATGGATGAATCCAAAAGCTGTTCTTAAATTATCGCAGTTTGTGATCTTTGTTTAGCGATATTGCTGGAGGTTTTTGCCACATTTACAAAAATACATGATTTTCGGTGTGTTGATGCGGTTATGGAGGAATTAACGAACCGCAGAGGCGCAGAGTACACAGAGGGAAGAGTTAGAGAGAGAGGGCTATGCGTTTGATACCGTCTTTGAGGAGGGGAACGTTAAAGTTGATGAGGAGTCCTAAAGTGCGCTTGGTTATTTTGAGGTAGGAGAGAAGTTGAGCTTCGTGAATGGGGGCTAGGGTTTGCACAGCTTTTAATTCTACAACTAAACAGTCTGCAACTAAAAAATCTAATCTACCTCTACCTACATCATGTCCTTTATATGTCAAGCTTATTGACTTTTCAACCTCATGATGTATACCCCGAATCATAAATTCAACAACCAGTGCTTCCTTATACACTTCCTCCAAAAACCCAGGACCCAAAACCCGGTGTACCTCAATTGCAGCCCCAATAACCTCCCCTGTCAGCCGACTCATCTCCTCTCCTAACTCTCTTCCCTCTGCGTCCTCTGCGCCTCTGCGGTTCGTTTTCATCACATAATCCTTGCAAAAACAACTAATTACCAAATTAACCCAATTATCACCTCTACCAAACCTCTTACCTCCGTGTCCTCTGTGCCTGGAGTGGTTCGTATTCATTATAACTTCTTCTTACACTCTAATAAGAAATGTGTACTGTGTTCTGAAGAAAAAGCCGGAAAATTAGCCTTTTTCATGAAATCCAAAAATCTTAGCCAAGACTCTTGTAATTTTAGAAAATAGGGGTTAAGATATTTCCATGAACCTTAAAGAAGATTTTTGGAAAAAAGCAATGTCAAAAATTATCTACGATGTCATCCAACGCTTTGAGGTTGAAAACGGCGTTCCTCGCTTGGTTTCAACTAATATTCAGGTAATTGAAGGTGGGGAAGATTTGTTATCTTTAGCTACCAGTATTTTGGCTAAACTCGGTTTTTATGAGAAGTTTGATGAAAATAGAACATCTCAATATATAGGTTATCGACTAAAAAATCCTGGTAAGGGTGCTAAACGTTATCAATTAGTTTTAGCTCAACGTAAGGAAGGATTATGTATTTCAATTCCTAAAGATGTTTTAACAGCAAATATTTTGCATCTAACATATTTCACTGATGATGAATTCACTTATGGTTTGCTGGCTAATCTTTGGATTTTACCAAGTCAAGAAGATAGATTTTACGAATTAATGCAAACTCACTACCCAAATCTTTTAGAACTTGGTGAAATAACTGGTTTTATCCCACTTAATCGAAGAGATTTTAGAATTTATAATCGTGATCCTGGTGAAGACATTAATTTAAATAATTGTCATAATTATATTAATTCTCCAGAAGAATTTGATATTGATAAATGGGGAAATAATAGCTGTTATATGGTTATTGATTTATTAGAAGATAAACTTTTTCCTTATACATACCAGGTATGTATTAGTTCTGGTGAAGTTTTAGAAGAGTTTATCACTTACTTTGCAAAAATATTAATGGAGAAAAATTAATGTCTGTAAAACCAAAAAGACTGATTAATCCTTACGAAGAAAGAATGCTAGAGTTTCTGCAAACCTGCATAGATGAGAATTATAAAATTCATACACAGGTAAGCTTATGCTCATTTTGTGAATTAGGTAGCAGCCTTGATAGTAAACTTAGAAATTTCTTTTTTAGCTCCAGTGTAGACGCTCTGATCACAAACAAAGACTATAAACCTTGTTTAGTTGTGGAATTTCAATCTACATATCATGATTCTCATGACGCAAGAGAGCGTGATAATAAAAAATTACATTTACTAACCTTAGCAGGAGTTCCCCTAATTTATTCAAGAATTAAAGACTTTGGATTATTACATCTTTACTCTCAACAGGAAGAAGTAATATTTAATTTATTCACAGGCGAAAAACGCGAAAATGCCAAAGCCTTAATTAGAAACTATTGCGAACCATCTAATTTTTCTAACCTTCTAGCTATAGCATAGTAATTGCTAACTTACCCACCTAGCACTGAAGTGCAAGGCTAATAATAAAAGTCGTCTCAAGACGACTGAAAAAAGAAAAGATATGAGTCCGTTTTAACGGACTTTCGCTATTAGCCTGGGGTTTTAACCCTAGGCGGTTTGTGTAACCAACTACAAATCCTCCTTTCCCCATATCTTCACAATTTATCATCCCCCTCCCTCCAATCATCACCAAAATGCTACAATCTACACCATGCTAGGGGTGCTTGGGAAACCAAGCTGAGATCAAACCCTTAACACCTGAGTCTGGATAATACCAGCGGAGGGAAGCTGTTTATTTGAGGATTGTAATATGCGGACAGAATGGGTAGCCAAGCGACGTGGACAAGCTAACGTATCGCAAATGCACTACGCCCGTCAGGGTGTGATTACTGAAGAAATGGATTATGTAGCAAAGCGGGAAAAGCTGCCTGCTGAACTTATCCGCGCCGAAGTGGCACGGGGACGGATGATTATCCCTGCGAATATTAATCATACTAACTTAGAACCGATGGCCATTGGTATCGCTTCTAGTTGTAAAGTTAACGCCAATATCGGTGCTTCTCCCAATTCTTCTAACTTGCAGGAAGAAGTTGATAAACTCAACCTGGCGGTAAAATACGGTGCTGATACCGTGATGGATTTGTCCACAGGTGGCGGTAATTTAGATGAAATTCGTACCGCAATTATCAATGCTTCACCTGTTCCCATTGGTACAGTACCAGTTTACCAAGCTTTAGAAAGCGTTCACGGCACTATCGAAAATCTCACCGCTGACGATTTTCTCCACATCATCGAAAAACACGCCCAGCAAGGGGTAGACTATCAAACTATCCACGCGGGAATTTTGATTGAACATCTACCTTTAGTCAGAAGCCGCTTGACAGGGATTGTTTCTCGTGGTGGCGGAATTTTGGCGCGGTGGATGTTGCATCACCACAAACAAAACCCCCTATATACCCATTTCAACGACATCATTGAGATTTTCAAAAGATATGATGTTTCTTTCAGTTTAGGCGACTCCCTGCGCCCAGGATGTACCCATGATGCGTCCGATGAAGCCCAGTTGGCAGAACTGAAAACTCTAGGAAATCTCACCCGCAAAGCTTGGGAACATGATGTGCAAGTCATGGTGGAAGGTCCCGGCCACGTTCCTATGGATCAAATTGAGTTCAATGTCCGTAAACAAATGGAAGAGTGTTCGGAAGCACCTTTCTATGTTCTCGGTCCTTTGGTGACTGATATTGCTCCTGGTTATGATCATATTACCTCAGCTATTGGGGCAGCTATGGCGGGCTGGTACGGTACAGCGATGTTGTGTTATGTGACACCTAAAGAACATTTAGGTTTACCTGATGCTGAAGATGTGCGTAATGGCTTAATTGCGTATAAAATTGCGGCTCATGCGGCGGATATTGCTAGACATCGCCCTGGTGCTAGAGATAGAGATGATGAACTTTCTAAAGCTCGCTATAATTTCGACTGGAATCGTCAATTTGAGTTATCTTTAGACCCCGAAAGAGCGAAGGAATATCACGACGAAACTTTACCAGCAGATATCTATAAAACTGCTGAGTTTTGTTCTATGTGTGGGCCTAAGTTCTGTCCTATGCAGACTAAGGTTGATGCTGATGCTTTGACTGAATTGGAGAAGTTTTTGGCTAAAGAACCTGTAGCGCAAGGTTAATTAGTGAACAACAAGATCCCCGACTTCTTCAAGAAGTCGGGGATCTAAAACCTAGTACATCAATCCAAATCTTTATATTGAAATTAAACTCCTAAAAATCTATGAGTGAACAAATTAAATGGACTGCTGAAGCTGAAGTTAAGCTCAAAGAAATTCCTTTCTTTGTCCGTCCGTTTGCTCGCAAAAAGATTGAAACCTATGCTCAAGAGAATAGTATATCTCTAATTACTCTTGAAATTTATGAACAGGTTAAGCAACAATTTAATAAAAAATTTGGCTAACATATAATGACTCGACAATCTCATGATCAATTCGCTAAGGAATATCTGGAGGAATTATTAACACCTCTAGGAACGATTAAAAAAAGCGAAAAGGTTAAAAGTGAAGTTCAAGAAATTGATGTTTGGTTTGAACCATTTTCTGATCAAACTCAGGAAAATCTCCCTTTAGGTTTATTAGGGAAGATGGCTAAAACTCAATGTTTATTTGAGCCTTTTCGCAATCCACCATCAGAAATAGAAATTCGCAGTTGTTTACTTAAATTATATGCCGTTCATGGTGATGTAGTTAGGAAGGCAAAACGCGAAAATAGAAATATTGCTGAATCAGATTTACCGATTTTATGGATTTTAACACCAACTTTTTCATCTCGGATGATTACCGGTTTAGGTGCAACTGAAATTGTAGAAGATTGGGTTAAAGGTGTTTATTTTCTGCCGAATATTCTGAAAACAGCAATAGTTGTGATTCATCAATTACCAGAAAATGAGGATACTTTATGGTTGAGAGTTTTGGGGAAAGGAGGAACACAAAAAAGAGCAGTTGAGGAGTTAACTGAGTTACCAGAAAATCACCCTTTTCGAGAGAATTTGTTAGAAATTTTAGCGGACTGGCGCAAGAATTTAGAATTGAGAGATAATTTAAGTAGGGAAGAAGAGGAAGTAATTATGAACTTATCACCGGCTTATTTACAACAAATAGAAGACTGGAAGCAAGAAGGAAAACAGGAAGGACAACTTTTGTTGATAACTTCTCTTCTGGAAGGGCGTTTTGGTAGTTTGGATGCTGAGTTATCTGGTGTGGTGGCAAAGATTGCTAAATTTCCTATTTCTGAACGCACTCAGTTACTTCTTTCTTTGGGTAATTTATCCCGTGAGGAATTGTTGCAAAGATTACAGGATCAATAAATTTAAGGTATGGCTGTATATCTGCGGAATGTGTGATATAATGAGCCAAATTCACCGAAAACCTAGATAAAAAACCGAAGCCTATGTATATTTTCAACTGTATTTTTACGGGAAAGAAGGTATTTTCAGATGACTACTCAGCCAAAATTGAAGATGATGGTTTTGTTTGGGTTGTTGATGGGAAATATGAAGAACTCAGTGATCAAAAATTTGATGATAGCCTCTTCGGAGGTAACAAGAGTGCTGAAGGTGAAGACGTGACTGAGTACGTGACTGAGTATAAGCCTGTTGTGAATACTCTCCTAAAAGCTTTTCGTTAGTCCTGATAGTGTATATCGAGTCACTTCATGATAAATGCGATAGCGAAGCTGACCGAAGGTATCGCTTGTGGTGTGATTTTGGAGAGAGCGATAGCGAAGCGCACCGAAGGTATCGCTTATAGTGTAATTTTGGAGATAGTCATATCAAGCCCATGTTATGATATTTCTATATATAGGAAAAAAGCTATGACTGCTTTAGTACAAGAACTTCTGAATACATTCGACCGCTTGACAGACTCAGAACGGTTAGATTTGGTATTAGAGATTTTAAAGCGGACAGTTGATTTAGATTTTTCGCCCTTATCTGATGAAGATTTAGTCATGAATGCTGAGGGACTTTTTCTTGATTTAGATGAGGAAGAAGCGACCTATGAGTAGTCCTAAACGTAGTGAAGTTTGGCTAGTAGATTTAGGTTATGTGGCAAAAGTTAGACCATGTTTAGTAATCAGTATTCCTGTACTAGATCAAGATCGTGCATTAGTGACTCTTGTTCCACACACAACAAGTTCACGCAGTTCAAGATTTGAGGTACAAGTCAAAACAAATTTTCTTCGGGAAGGAGTATTTGATGTACAAAATATCATCACAATTCCTCATGCAAAGCTTTTACGCAAATTGGGAAACATAACACCAGAACAAATGCTGAAATTAGAACAGGTTCTACTATTTTGGCTGGGATTTGACGAAGAAAATGTTCAAGATGATGATGAGTAGTCTGTGCAGCAAATTGATAATTTAGTGCTTGTGTGATTTTTGGGAGTGCGATAGCGAAGCGCACCGAAGGAATCGCTGTAAAATAAAGAGATAAAATAAAATCATCCCCATTCTTCCTATGAAAACGAGGCACAAATGACTTATTTAGAACTACATCAAAAGATTGAACAACAGATATCCCAACTACCACCAGAACAGCTTTCCTTAGTTAGTGATTTTCTCGACTCTATTCAGGAAAAAAGCACCGTAAATCAACGCCCATTACGTCGTATTTCCCCCATCAAGCGAGGTAAAAAAGCAGGTGATTTACTACATTATGCTGGAACTTGGCATTGCCTCTGCTATCATTGAAAGCAGAGCCTTCTAAAATTCATTCCCATACAGAGTATGGGAACGAGAAAGAAGTCGGGGATCTAAAAACTATCAATCATCACCAACAGCGTACTGAATCAATAGAGATAGACGCTGACGCAGAGTTTCCAGTCCTAACCGCTGACTAGCAGAAATAAACACTGCTAAAGGAAACTCCTCTCTAGCCAAAGCCAGTGTTTCACTACTAACTTGATCAATTTTATTAAAAGCCACTAACGCCGGACCCGGTGTAATCGGCATTTGCGCGAGTATATCCCGAACTGCGCGAATGTGATTCAACCAAGCAGGATGAGATAAATCTACTAAATGCAGTAAAGCATCCGCTTCTGTTACCTCCTCCAACGTTGCCCGAAAAGCATCCATTAAAGATGCAGGTAACTCATGGATAAACCCTACAGTATCCGTCATCAAAGTTTCCTGGGGTGCGCCCGTTTCTGCATGAGGAATTATTAATCGCCGTGTGGTCGGGTCAAGGGTAGCAAACAGTTGGTCAGCCGTGTATACTTCCGAATTGGTGAGGGCGTTGAGTAAAGTGGATTTACCAGCGTTGGTATAACCCACCAAAGCCACTGAGGGAACTTCTCGATGTTGTCGTCGTTGACGTAACCGACAACGATGAGCTTGTAATTGATTAACTTCGTGTTGCAGTCGAGAAATCCGCTTTTGAATAGCCCGGCGTTCTGTTTCTAGCTTGGTTTCACCGGGACCCCTTGTGCCAATACCACCGCCCAATCTGGACATACCCTCACCCTTGCCCGTGAGTCGTGGCAGCATATACCCTAACTGTGCCAGTTCCACCTGTAATTTACCTGCACCAGATTGAGCGCGTTGGGCAAAAATATCTAAAATTACTTCGGTGCGGTCAACTACCCTAACACCAATTTGTGCTTCTAAATTGCGAACTTGGGAACGGGAAAGATCCCGATCAAATACTACCAAATTAGCACCTAGAGTTTGCACAGCGATCGCCACTTCTTGGACTTTACCTTCACCAATCACTGTTTGGGGATGAATACGCGATCGCTTTTGTTGTAAGGTTTGTAAAACAACACCTCCAGCCGTATCCACTAATCGGGTCAATTCCACTATGATGTCTTGGAATTGTTGCGGCGTGATATTTTCTGTTAATACCCCCACAATTACCACCCGATCATGATCAGCGTCTACCTCTTGCGCTACATACTCCCGACTAAATTCCTCTTCTAAACTTGCCACTAAGTCCAGAAAATCCTGGTCAGCCAAAGCATCTAAACTTAGAGGTGGTGAGATGTGGGAATATGTACCAGCATCTCCGATACTGATACCAGCGGATTGAGTCACAACCAATTGTCTGTTATTAGCTACCAGATGCGCCAGATAAGCTTCTTTTACGTATCCAGTTGAACCACCGCC
This sequence comes from Dolichospermum sp. UHCC 0352, assembly GCF_009711925.1. Taxonomy (NCBI): domain Bacteria; kingdom Bacillati; phylum Cyanobacteriota; class Cyanophyceae; order Nostocales; family Aphanizomenonaceae; genus Dolichospermum; species Dolichospermum sp. UHCC 0352. Next base: position 19,173 of record NZ_VIKY01000201.1, read on the forward strand.
ACGCTTGGTAAATCCTCCTCCAGTAATATTAAAAACTACTAAAGCATCCAATCTTTGTAAAGCCATGGCTGTTAAGGCTGACTCACTCGGTTGTTCTGACTTGAGATTGGTAGATAAACAACGAATACCGCTCAGACGCTCTGCACCATAGCGAGGTAGTTCTAAGGGCGGAATTTGCGTTTGACGCGGAGTACCTACACCAACCCGAATTACTTGTCCACGACGATTGATATAAGTACAAATAGGTTGATTAATTTCCGTACTAATGGCTGCCAGCCGTTGAGCAAAATCAGTAGTCGTAATGCGATCGCCTGATATCCGCTGGTGGTACAGCCGCTGGAGTTGTTTTAGCTGGCTGGACTTCAAACCTTGAACATTACCAAAGATAGTCTCTATAGGCGTTTATGACCAGTTACCTGGTTCCCCCTGAATCCTGACACTGTCTATTTTACAACAGCAATTGGTCAGTTGTCAGTTGTCAGTTGTCAGTAGGGGCGAAGCATTTGGAAGATAAATTA
>NZ_VIKY01000202.1:0-31723 GCF_009711925.1 Dolichospermum sp. UHCC 0352
TCTCCAAATGCTTCGCCCGTACAGTTGTTAGTTGTCAGTTGGAATAGATAGAAATTTATTCTCCCCCTGCCCCCTGCTTTTAGCTAGGTAAGCGGATTTGAATTTCCTGGTAAAATTCTTTTTGAAATAGTTCTACCTTAGATTGAGCCGATAGCAGTAGTAAAGCCCAAAAAACGCTAACTAAGTTACCGTGTTCTGATTCATGATGCTCCCCATTTTTCTCTGGTTGTTTTGTCTGTATCCATAAATCTATCAGTTCTTCTAGATTCCAATATTGTTCCTCTGAATTTTGCTCTTTAGCAGCACCATATAACACCTGCTCTATTTCTAACGCGACTTGGGTTAAATTTTCTTGGTGCGCTAACTCTAGAGCTTCTCGCATGGTCTGCACACTAGGCCGACCTTTAAACCGCCTAGGTTTATCAACTTTTTTTACCAGTTTTAGCTGGCTGGCCATAATTTGCAACTGGTCTATTAACTCTTGCAAAGTCACCCGACGTTTTGGCGGTGGCATAGCGGCCGGACGACGACGCAAGTGTTGCTCTAGGTGCAGACGATGGGCCGGATATAACAAGCCGTCTTCAATTCCTAATAGTGTATCATCTAAAACTTTTTCTGGAGTATTATATACTGTTGATAACTGAACTAATGTATTAGCTTTAAATAATACGAGCATTGATGCTGATAAAAAAGCCTGTCCAGATTGAGATAAGTCACTTTCGTAGCCTCTGATGGTTTTTGCTTCTGGGGACATTAATTCCAAGTAATGATCAATCACCTCAATAACTCGCACGTCCCAAGGGTCAATTTCCCCTTTTTCAGCTTGCTCAATCAGGTGTGTAATTTTTTCTAATAATTCGGCTGCATCCATTAATTTAAAATTTAATATACCAGGAGTTCAGGAGTATGGCTAACGCCACGCTTCGCTATCAGGAGTTCACGAGTCAGAAGAAGGAAGAATTTTCTCAATGCCCCATGCCCCATGCCCAACTTATTTATCTTCTTGAAATTCTGAGCCATAATTAACTCGAAAATTTGAGACAAAATCGCTATGGTTACTGCTTTTGATGGCATCAAAAGTGCCTTTGATAGTCCCAGCAATTGGCACAGCAACGAGTGTTCCTAATAATCCGGCAATTTCAAATCCCATTAAAATGGCGATAAAAATCCACAGGGGGTTGAGTCCGATAAAATTACCCATTAATTTTGGAGCTAACAGATTATCTTTAATTTGTTGCATGATAACTGCCATTGTAGCGACCGGAAAGGCTAACCACCAATTTTGGATTAATACTAACATTGTGACTAAACCAATGCCTAAAGTTGCGCCAACAACGGGAATAAGTCCAGAAATACCAATTATAATGGCAAATAAGAGAGCAAATGGGACTTTTAGAAATAAGAATATGGGTGTGAGGGCTATGACCATGAACAGTCCCAGCAATAATTGGCTTAGGAAAAAGTTTTGGAAATTTAACTGCAATGATCGGCTAAAGGGAATACCAATATTAGATGGTAGCAGATTAACTAAACCAGACCAAACGCGATCGCCATATATGAGCATATAAAAAGCTAAAACGATGACTAAGACTACATTCAGTATTCCTGATAATAGTGTTCCTGCAAATCCTACTACCCCTGAAGCTATTTGCTGTACCAGATTTTGAATATTAGCATTTATTTGATTTGTTACCAGCTTTAAGTCTATAGATAAGCGCCGCTGCTTTGCTAAACTTTCTAAGTGATCTAAATTAGCTTGACTAGTCGCCAACCAATCCGGAATCTTATTTAAAAGTTGAATGGTTTGGTCAATTAGCATGGGTACGAGAGTAACACCCAAAACAATAAACAAAGTTAAAGTTAGTAGTAAAACAATGATTACCGCTTGAGTGCGGGTAATTCTGACTTTCTCAAGTAACTTAACCGGGTAATTCAGTAAAAAAGCCAGAATTGCCGCAATACTGAGAATAGTAATTGGATTCTGGAAAAAACGAAATAATACAGACAGTAGCCAGATATTGAGGGCGATAATTGGTCCACTGAGTCCATAAATTAATAGAGTTTGCAGAGAAGCGGAACGGCGCATCTGATTTAATGTATAAGCAAGGACTTCAGGGGTAAGAGAGGAATGATTGAGGATGGTGTTGCCATACTTTTGTCACTTCCTTTATCTATTGTGTAAATAATTCCTGATTTTGATCATATAGCAGGATGTAGGAGGGAAAGCCCACTTCTAAGATATAAGGTTGGGGTTGAAAATTGTAGTATAGCAAGGCAAGAGTGAAGAAGTTTCCAGGAATTTTACCTTTATTTACACAGTTTGGTTTTATTTTATTAACCTAATTATCTATTAATTGTTAAGTTTAATATAGTTCTCTGTATCAATAAAATCAACCTGAAAAATATACACTAAGATAATTAAACACATATATTCCTGCGTCAATCATTATTAGGGTTTTTGTAATATGTCTAGTAATCCTGAAATTCAATTTTTATCCCATCTTCAAGACTGTGCAAAAGATTTAACTACTAAATTTTCACTTTCTTCTGTTTCTTTTGGTGCGGAAGACCAACTAAAATCACCTATTGAAAATTTATTAAAATCAGCGGCCAATATTTTAAATTTATCTATTGTAGTAGTTACGGAAGTCCGAGAAAAGGTACTTTCAGGAAGGCCAGATATGGGAATAACAATTAATGGTCTTTTAATGGGACATATTGAACTAAAAGCACCAGGAAAAGGCGCAGATCCCAATAAATTGAAAGGAGATGATAAACAACAATGGGAAAAGTTTAAAAGTCTCCCCAATGTGATTTACACAGATGGTAATAGTTGGGGACTTTATCGCACAGGTGAAAAAGTAGGAAAAACAATTAAATTTTCAGGAGATATTACTGCTAAGGGTGCATCAGCTATCACTGCTCAAAATGCTAATGATTTACTAATATTATTACGTGATTTTTTAAATTGGCAACCTATTGTTCCTTCTACACCTAAAGCTTTAGCAGAAATGCTTGCTCCTATTTGTCGGTTATTAAGAAAAGATGTTTTAACTGCTCTTGAAGATCCTGAATCTAATTTAAGTCAAGTAGCTAAAGACTGGCGACATTATTTATTTCCTGATGCAGATAATCAACAATTTGCAGATGCTTATGCTCAAACTTTAACTTATGCACTTTTATTAGCCAGATTTTCTGGTGCAGATGATTTATCTTTACCACAAGCTGTTAAAACTATTAGAACAGGTCATAATTTACTAGCTGATGCTTTAAAAATATTAGGTGATGAAGCAGCACGGGAACAAATAGAAGTTTCTGTAAATTTATTAGAAAGAATAATTGCAGCTATTGATGTTACAGCACTAAATAAAGATGGTTCTGAAGATCCTTGGTTATATTTTTATGAGGATTTTCTGGCTAAATATGATCCAAAAATGCGAAAAGAAAGAGGTGTTTATTATACACCCATTCCTGTAATTAAAACACAAGTTAGATTAGTAGCTGAATTATTAGCAGAACATTTTGATGCTGAATTTTCCTTTGTAGATGATAAAGTTATTACCTTAGATCCCGCTTGTGGTACAGGTACTTATATTTTAACAGCTATTAAACATGGACTGGATCAAATTAGTAATTTAAGAGGAAAAGGAATGAAAGTTTCTGCTGCTACAAATGCGGCAGCAAATATTCACGCTTTTGAAATTTTAGTAGGTCCTTATGCTGTTGCCCATTTACGTCTAACTCAACAGATTTTAAGTGAAGGTGGTACTTTACCAGAAAATGGAGTTCATGTTTATTTAAGTGATACTTTAGAATCTCCCTATGCTAAATTAAGTGGTAATTTACCTTTATTTTATAAATCTTTAGGGCAAGAATATAAACGCGCTCAAAAAATTAAACAAAATACACCAGTGATGGTTTGTTTAGGAAATCCACCTTATAACCGTCAAACAATTGATGAAGATGATTTAATGAATCAGAAAAGAAAAGGTGGATGGGTAAGATTTGGAGACGATGAACAAAAGATTGATGAAAATGAGCAATTGATCAAAAAACGTCCTATTTTAGAGGATTTTCTTGAACCATTAACAGCAATGGGTTATGGTGTTCATGCAAAAAATTTATATAATGACTATGTTTATTTTTGGCGATGGGCATTGTGGAAAGTATTTGAAGCTAATACAGAAAATCGCGCCGGAATTATCAGTTTTATTACTGCTTCTTCCTATTTGCGTGGACCCGGATTTGCGGGAATGCGAAAAGTCATGCGTCAAACATTTGATGAACTTTGGATTATTGATTTAGAAGGTGATAATTTAGGGGCAAGAAAAACCGAAAATGTATTTGCAATTCAAACTCCTGTGGCTATTGCTATTGGTGTTTGTTACAATAAACCTCAACCTGAAGTTCCTGCTAAAGTTCATTTTACCAGAATTGATGGTACAACTGAAGAAAAATTAGCAAGTTTAGAGAATATTCATTCTTTTCAAGATTTACAATGGCGAGAATGTGCAAATAATTGGACTGATTTATTTTTACCTGTTAGTGATACAGATTATGGAAATTGGGCAAAGTTAACTGATTTATTTCCTTGGCAAAGTGGTGGAGTGCAATTTAAACGAACATGGACAATTGGTGAAAATAAGGAAGTTTTAAATGAGCGTTGGCAAACTTTGATTAATGCTAGTAAATCCCCAGGAATACAGAAAAAACTGTTTAAAGAAACCCGTGACCGCAAAATTACTAAACAATATAAATCATTAGAAGATGGAACATTATTACCCCCTATTACGAACTTATTACCTAAAAGTCCTTCTCTAGAACCAATTCGTTATGCTTATCGTAGTTTTGATCGTCAGTGGGCTTTATTAGATAATAGACTCTGTGATTATGCTAAACCTGGCTTACTGCGTTATCACAGTGATAAGCAAGTTTATATGACAAGTTTATTAACTAATGTTTTAGGTAATGGTCCATCAGCAGTTGCTACTTCATTAATTCCTGATTTAGATCATTTTCGTGGTTCTTTTGGTGCTAAACATATTATTCCTCTGTGGAGAAATTCTGAAGCTACTGAACCTAATATTACTAATGGAGTTTTAGAAATTCTTAGTAATAAATTCAATTACAATATTTCCCCAGAGGACTTTTTCGCTTACTGTTATGGAATACTTGCAACTCCCAAATATGTAAAAGAATTTTGGAATGAACTAGAAACACCTGGTCCAAGGATTTCCATTACCAAAAATAGGGATTTATTTATTAAAGTAGTAGAAATAGGACGCACTTTAGTTTGGTTACATACCCATTGTGAAAGGTTTGTTCCCAGTGGTAAAAAACCAGGTAAAATTCCTGTTGGTAGAGTTCGTTGTCAAAAAGGAATACCCAATACAGTAAATGATTATCCCACAGAATTTTCTTATGATGTCGGTACACAAGAATTAAAAGTTGGTCTAGGTGTATTTGAAAATGTCCGTCCAGAAGTTTATAATTTTAGTGTTTCTGGTTTAGAAGTTGTCAAATCTTGGTTAGCTTATAGAATGAGAGACGGTGCTGGTAAAAAGTCTTCACCTTTAGATGATATTCGTCCTCAAACTTGGCAATTTGATCTTGAATTACTTGATTTACTTTGGGTTTTAGATGCGACTGTAGATTTATATCCCTCTTTATCTTCTTTATTCGATGAAGTGATTAAAAGTCAATTGTTTACATCTGCTGAGTTTCCACAACCAACAGAGTTAGAAAAATTTAATTCTTTAGAAGTTCAGAGTGAGTTACCACTTTTAAATTTGGAAGAAATAGATGAAGAAGATGAGTAAATACTTGACTTTATCCTAAAAATAACAAAAATGCAGAGCGATCGTTTATCGCTGTTTGTTGGTTAACGGTGGAATGAATGCGTTAGCGAAACTTACCAAATGTAAATGTATCGCATTATGAACTCAAATACTTAATTAAGTATTATAAACACAATCATAAACAAAGAATGAAATAAAATGCAAGCCATTAGATAAAGTTTGAGGAAATAACAAAAATGGATACTAACATAGCTGATCTTCGCAAAGATTACACATTACAGGATTTGAATGAGAAACAAATTGATCCAAATCCATTTATACAATTTAAAATTTGGTTCGGTCAATCCCTAGCAGCCCAGCTACCTGAACCTAATGCTATGACTTTGGCTACTTGTACATCCGAGGGTCAACCTTCAGCGAGAATGGTATTACTCAAAGATTTTGATGAACGGGGGTTTGTCTTGTTTACTAATTACAATAGCCAAAAAGGACAGGAACTGACCGTAAATCCCCATGCTGCTTTAGTTTTTTGGTGGGCGGAATTAGAACGCCAAGTGAGGATTGTGGGAACTGTGGAAAAAATTTCCGCAGCAGAATCTGATAACTATTTTGAAATCCGTCCTGCATATAGTCGGCTAGGTGCTTGGGCTTCTAATCAAAGCGAAGTAATTGCGAACAGAGAAATCTTAGAGTTACAATTGCAAGAATTTCAGCGCAAATATGAAAATCAGGAAGTTCCTCGTCCTCCGCATTGGGGTGGTTTTCGGGTGATTCCTCAAAAAATTGAGTTTTGGCAAGGAAGATCGAGTCGTTTACATGATCGCCTGTTATATACTCGTGTAGATGATGGCAGCTGGGAAATTGAGCGTTTATCACCTTGATTGAATATTTGATGTCAGCATTCAGCTATCAGCAGTAATGGTGAAGAAGAAGAAAGTTATACACATTTAACATTCTGTATTTCCGTATTGAAAACTGATAGCTGAGGACTGAATGTTTAAATGATAATTAATTAAGAAGATCCTGATTAGATTAGAAAACAGTGATTATTAATTAATAATTCAGTATACAACAGGTTGCGTAGTTAGGAGGTACAAAATCCAAATTGCGACCTATACACAAAGCCAGTTTTACTCTGTGACTCATGAATTGGTGACTCCTAAATTCTGCCGTAAGTTAACTACCCCAAATTATCTTTGATATATGTTTCTTAATGTACAGTTAGATTATAATGAATTTGTATATAGTAAGCATGACTTATAAAAAAGACCGACAATTTAAATTTTGATACACATTTTTAACTTTATGCGAATCATACATATATTAAATCATGTCCAGGAAATCGGTAATGGTATTGTCAATGTAGCTGTGGATATGGCTTGTTTGCAATCCCAATCTGGCGATGATGTGGCGGTGATTTCAGCGGGAGGGGGATACGAAAAATTATTAAATCAATTTGGTGTTAAACATTACGCAGTTAACCAAAATCGTCAGCCAATAACAATGATTAAGGCGGCGATCGCTTATCGAACAATTGTGCAAGAATTTCAACCAGATATAGTTCATGCTCACATGATGACTGGTGTGGTGTTAGCACGGGCTTTGAGATGGGAGAATGGATATATTTTAGTGGCTACTGTTCATAATGAATTTCAACGGAGTAGCTTATTGATGGGTTTAGCAGATCGAGTAATTGCTGTTAGTAAGGCTGTCAAAAATTCGATGGTGCAACGGGGAATTCCTGAACAGAAATTACGGGTAGTTTGTAATGGGACATTGGGTAGTCCTCGAACTCGGAAAATATCAGATTATCAACCTTTAAGTTTACAAAGTCCAGCGATAGCCACCGTAGCAGGAATGTATAAACGAAAAGGCATTACTGAGTTAATCGCGGCTTTTGAAGAAATTGCCCAGGATTTTCCCGCAGTACATTTATATTTGGTCGGAAATGGCCCAGATAAACAAATATTTGAGTCTCAAGCCCAAGCAACGGCTGTTAGTCATCGGATTCACTTTGAAGGGTTTCAGCCTGAACCCCAACGTTATTTACTAGCCTGTGATATTTTTGTCTTGGCTTCCCACCGTGATCCCTGTCCCTTGGTGCTTTCAGAAGCGAGGGAAGCAGGGTTGGCGATTGTGGCCACTGAGGTAGATGGTATTCCAGAGGCGTTAGATAATGGTAAAGCGGGGATATTAGTGCCAGCGCAGGATAGTCATCAGTTGGCTAAGGCATTAATAAAATTATTGAGTGATGCAAATATACTTCAGGAATGGAAACAGCGATCGCAGGAAAATCTAGAATGGTTAAATGTTGCCCGTGTACACCAAGAAACATTGGCTGTATATGAGGAGTTAAGTTTTCAGGAAAGTTTTTCGACCTCTACTCAACCTGATTAATACTAATTTTTGGCATTGGATAATAGGGAGATGAATTATGTTTTGTCCTATCTCTAAGAGAGATCCCGCAGGGTAGACACGAAGTTTGAAATTGCTGATTTTTCAAGTTTATCTTCCAATTCAGCAACTCCACAAACAGTTAAATTAAGAATCTAAAGATTCAGTTATAATGGGACGATAATAAATTAGAAAAAATCCTCACAACAGGGAGTTAGAGTTATGGTGGCTACTCCAATCTCAACTGCTCCACAACTATCAACAATAGCAATCTCTTGGGAAGCATTACCCGAAGATTTTATCCTAGAAGAAGAACCTGTGGAAAACACTGCACAACCATTAATTGCTGGGGCATTACGAGAAAGTCTGGAACTAAGTGGATATATTGAATCCACCATGCTGATAGCTGCCAATTTAGGCATATGTGCCACAATGAATGACAAACTTGTTGTTAAAGCCCCAGATTGGTTTTTTGTGCAGACGGTTTTACCCTTGTCTGGGACAACAGATAGACGCAGTTATACACCTCATCTGGAAGGAGAAATTCCCCGCGTTGTCATGGAATTTTGTTCAGATACAGACGGGAAAGAATACTCAGCTAGACGCGCCTTCCCCCCCGGAAAATGGTTTTTTTATGAACAAATTCTCCAAGTCCCTACCTATGTAATTTTTGATCCCCTGACGGTTGAATTGGAAGTTCATCAAATTGAGTCAGGACAGTATAAATTACAGCCAACAGACGAGAATAATCGCTACTGGATTACAGATATGGGATTATTTTTGGGATTGTGGGAAGGAGAAAAAGAGGGGCGTATAGGTTACTGGCTAAGATGGTGGGATCAAGCAGGTAATCTGTTACCCTGGGCAGTCGAAAAGGTAGAACAAGAACAGCAACGGACTGAACAGGAACGCCAACGGGCTGAACAGGAAAGTCAACGGGCTGAACAGGAACGCCAACGGGCTGAACAAGAAAGTCAACGGGCTGAACAGGAACGCCAACGGGCTGAAAGATTGGCAGAACAATTACGCGCACTGGGTATTGATCCAATTGATTAAATGTGCGTTTTCTAAAATTGTTGTAGAGATGTTTCATGGAACGTCTCTACTTTTTTCACCAGATGTCTAATCAATCCCAATTGGCAAATTCATCACTAATATTGCGAAGTAGGGCAGTGATTTGAGTGCGTCGGGTTTCAAAGTTAGCAGCAATGTAAATTAACAAAATACCAACTAATAAACCAACAATCCATTTTAAGAAAGAATAACTCAGACTGAAAATTACTAATTGGTAAATGCTAGTAATTAAAAAAGTACCTGTACCAACATAAAGAAAAGCGCGGACTTTTAAACCTAAGCCAGCGAAAATAGTAATCAGACTAAAAACACCAGGGATAAAAGGCAGATTTTGATAAAACAAAATTGTCCAACCGCAAATTAAACCACTTCCTAACATTCGCAAACTGTGACGGAGAGGTTTGGTTGTTGATAATTTTAGTTGTTCATCTATTTGGGCAATATATAGTAAAGATAAACCAATTGGTATAACGTACCAAAGAGAATCTCTGAAGTTTAAATCATTAAACCAAGTAAATAATGCCCAATCAATTAATATTAAACTGATATATGTAAACCGGATTTGTGTGGCAGCGTTAGCTAAAAAGACGTAGTAAGCAGCAACGATAATTAAAGTAATAGGATAGGTTGTTAGTCCCGTTGTTCCTACAATAATTAATGGGAGAATGTATGCTGTGCGTTGCCAAGGCGTTTTTGACCAACCTAATCTTTGCCAAGGTAGGATATATAGGAAGTAGGCAAATAGGCAGGATATCGCCCCATTCCAAGGTAGTAATTGCTCAGATATTAATCTCCCTATTGGTAAATTTTGTAAATAAATACCAATAATTCCTACTTCTATTAAACCTAAATAAACCCAGATTTCTTGATTTGTTTCTTGGGAATTTTCTTTTCCTTGCCAAATCGCATAGCGAACTAAAAATAATCCTGTTCCTAATACGATAGACGAGTTAATTTGGATAGGTAAAGTCATAGCAAAAAGGAATAAAATACTACTCCAAACCCAATGAAGATGGGCAATATTTTTTAATTCTTGAGAATTTAAACCCAGATAACTAATCAGCCAGGGTGTGAGGATACGGTAAGCATACATGATGCTAGTACCAAGGGCTGACATGGCAATTAAACCATCACCTAAAGCCTCTCCTTTAGATAGGGACATTTGATAAAATAGGAGTTCGTAGGCGGAAATTGATAGGCCGATAATACCAAAATAAAGGAGGGGTTTAAATGCTTCCCTGCGTCTTCCTACCCCAATCATAATTAAGGCTACACCCAGGGAACAAAAACCTGTAAAATTGGCAAAGGTATTTAATCGCAAAATGACGCTAAATGCACCATAAATAAGGGGGAGAATATGAAAACTATTAGGTAATGTTTGTAATTGATGTTTGCGTCGCCACCATTCACCAAATAGCTGAGTTGTTAAACCGAGAATGATGTTTGCTATGGCGATTCTAATGATTGAATGTTCGCCAAATCCTAAGATTTCTGCTGTTAATAATTCTAAACACCAACCGATTCCATAAAATGCTGCTTCTTTAGATTGTCCCCAACTGCGATAGACAATTGCCCCTAAAATTATGGCTGTGGTGATAATATAGAAATATTCGGTTTTGATAGTTCCTTGATAAATTAAGCTGGAGTGCAAAGTTAGGGCTGATAGTTCTATTGTACATAATGCGATCGCCCATTTATCACTTGCGGCTGCATAAATTATTGCCAATTCTGTACCTTTGCGTAAAAGTACACCACGCCATAGCCATAAACTCAGTATTGTTAATGCAGTAACGACAAACCAACCTGATATTTTTAATTGGATTAAACCAAATACACCTTCACCTAATAATGCAGTCAGGAAACTTAATCCAAAACCAATAATTATTCCTGCATATATTTGGTTTCTTGAATAGCGAGTATGGACTAACATTACCGCTATACCCACACCCAAACCGATTAATCTTATTCCTGGTAATGGTAAAGTTAATAATTGAGAAATCCCTACAGCGAAGACACTTAAAAACCTGTTATTGGTGCGATTTGGTTCAGTGTTACGAATAGCTAAACCTGTTAATGCTAAAGGTGTAATTAACCAAATTACGCCTAAAGAGTTTTGATTTTGCCAATTACCAGCCCAATAATTTTGAGCATTTACCCATAATAGAGAAAAACTGATTGCAGCCAATACTAAACCAATATACCATGCACTCCGTCGCGTTATGCCTTCACCAAGACTAAATCCCCATTCAGCTATCATGATAGCTAATAAGATACCAGCCCAAATTTCTTGATTTAAACTGGGTAAAAACCAATTAATGCTAGAAATTAGCGTCAATACTCCCATACCATGAGTTAAGTATATCAAGGGAGGATAAAAAGCTGCACGACGTTGGATAAATGTGGCTAGAGTAATAGTAGATAATAAAAAATTAGCCGTTCTTAATGTCGGATTCACTAAGCTAATTATTGTTAAACAAATCCCTAAAAATAAAGTTAGATATTCTCCAAAATCTGCCAATTCTTGATTTTCTTGATCATGTAATTTATCTGTTAACCATAACATTAATATGATGTAGGGAAATAAAGCAATACTCAATAATACCCAAGGTTCATTTTGAGAATTGGTTAAATGGGTAGCGGTGCTAATTAGTAATGTTTTTAATTCATTAGGAATTAATCTCCAACCTAGCCAAATTGTCTGTAACCCAATTAAGAAAATAGCTAAAAAATCTTTTTGTAAATTATATCTTTGTAACCGACGACTAAAAACCCACAAACTTAAAATGCTGACTATTATAGCTTGGACTGGTTCTGTTATGACTGAAACTAACCAACCTAATAAAAGTAAACTTCTTCCTAATTCTTCCCAAAGGATAGAAGGATTTGTAGAAGAATTTTTTTCTGATAACCAAATTACTAAACCACCGCAAATCCCAATTGCTAAACCTAATTGAGTAATATTAACTCCAGCTATAAAAATAGCCCTTGTCAGTAAAGTTAATAAAGCGTAAATCAGGAAAGTAAAATATAAACTAATTCCCCATTGTGGAGTTTCTATATTTGTATTTTCTTGGGGTTGGGTTAATTGATTGTAAACAGTAATAGTAGTTGTGCCTATCATTGCTAAATAAACAGCAATTAGGGGGAAATTTGATAACTTCCAACCCCAATGTAAATAACTCAAACCGATAATATTGATTAAAGGTAATTTACCACTGGGAAAATTATTAATAATATTGCGGTTTTGACAAAGTTGATTAGTAATAAATGTGAGAGTCAGAGATGCAATTCCTATCACAATTAAATTCAATGGATTTTGCCACAAACTAAAGCTATCCATTGCCCAAAAGTTGATAGGCACTAATAACAATGTGACTATTAATAATGTCTGTGCAGTTAACCTTAAATTGCTTTGTTTACCCGCCCAAAATGTAAATCCACAAAAACTCAAAGTATACGCAAATAAAACCCCATACTGTCCAACTGCGGGGAATCTTTCCCATTGACTTGCAGCGAGAACACCGGAGGAAAGCACTACTAAAAATATACCCAAAAACAGCAACCACCGCACACTTAATTCTTCACCAAAAGATTGCAGCATCGAATTAACAAAGCTGGGTTTTTTAGGTACTGTTGGTATGGGAGGTAAAGTCGCAATTAATGGTTTTCGTGGGGGTGTGCTAGGGGTGAAAATTTCCTCTGGTTCTGATGCAGTTTGAGGTGTAAATACTACAGTGCAAGTGAGATATTGACGGGATATTTGTTTAACTTGATCATCAGATATTAAACCGAGATTTAATAAATCATCTAATCCTAATAATAAGTCAGGATGATTAGATGGTAGTTTAACGGGAATTTTCTGGGATGGTTCAAAAGGTGATGTCATAATCTGCAACCCTGTAAATGTATATCAGAAATAGCCCTTTTAAGATGACTGGATAATTTAAAATATTTCAGTCACATTAATACTGACATCAGGAAAAGCTAAAATTGATAAAGTCTGATTTTTTACTAACTTCTGTATATCTTGATAAACTCCCTGGAGAGGATTTCGATATACTTCTATAACTTCCTGATTAACATCTATTAACCAAAGTTCAGGAATATTTGCTTCTGCATATAAAGGAATTTTTACTTCTCTGTCATATTTTATCGTTGTGTCGGCAACTTCTATTAACAAAAATATATCTTCTGGTTGGGGGTGTGCAGTTCTATAAAAATCTGCACGGGGTTTTAATAATGCTATATCTGGTTGAGGTTCAGAAGTTTCATCTAATTCTACTGGGTTTTGGACATTAATTAAGGCCAGACCTCCTAATAGCAACGCTAGTAAGTTACTTAAAAATAAAACACAACCTGAGTGTCTTGTACTAATAGGGGACATATCAATCATTTCTCCGCGAATTAATTCTAATCTTTCATTTTCTGACAAAATACCAGATTCAGCCATTTGGTGAAATTGCTTAACTGTAAATTGGTGTCTGAGTAATTGTAAAACCATTGTCGCCTCTATGGGAATTTTAATTAATAGGGGTGAAACTAGGGAATCTATTAAATATTCTACATTTATTTTAGATCTTTTTTATCTGTGATGTAAATACCACATACAGTATAAACGAGATATGATTAGATGGTAGTTTAATGAGAATTTTCTGTGATGGTTCAAAAGGTGATGTCAGAAATTGCAACCCTGTAAGGGGCTATTAGAAATAGCCCTTTTAAGATGACTGAGTAATTTCCTAAATTACTAAAATAGAACTCTCAATCAGATGTATTTTTCACAATTAGATTTACTATTTAAAAAACAACGTTTTAATCCCAAAGATAATGTTTGAATAAAGAATCTCGCTTCAGGTAAATCATTGAAAATATAGTCTATAGTTTCTGGTGTGATATAGTCTAGAGCTTCTTGTTCTATTTGTTCATCTTGGGGATGTTCAGTTTTGTATAATAACATTTTCCACTCCCGTGGATTTTTACCATAATGTTTATTTAATTCACCTCTTGCAGCAGCAACAAGAACTTCTGTTGAGGGAAATGTTGCTAAAGGCATGATTATCGGTAAGCATTTTCTCTGATATCCATTTGTGGCTTGAGTATTATAAAATTTTTCAATTGCTTCTCTCAAGATATGTGATACACTGATTGCCCAAGGATCAAAATATTGATTTTTATCTTTAAGAATATGCTCTGTATCAGTAGTTATTAAAAGAATATCTCCATAGCAAAATTCTATATTCTCGTTAAAAAAATCTTCACAAGCAGCGAGAATTGTGGCACATATACTATCCACTGCTGTTTTATGTAGTAGGTAATAACCATCAGGATTTTTATTTTTTCCACAGGCTCTTATGTATTTTTGAACATGATCAAAAATATTTTTTCTAATTAATGGTACAGCATTAATTTTTATATTTTCTGATGTTTCTTCAAATAAAATACACTCAATAATTTTACCAAACACTTTATAGTCAGTTGGCCCGTCTCCAACAATTCCCACATTAATAGTATTCATGATATTTTACCCAATTGTCCCTGTGTACCAAAGTTCTGCTAACTGATATTTTGGAATTTTTATTAACTGTTTACCTGTATTTTCTTCAGTTTCATATTCTACTTCATCATCTTTAATTGCTCCAATTCCCACAAGGGTATCAAGTGCAGTATTTAAGTTTCTCACATCACTTTGACGACTACGTTTATCTAAACGAACTGTATAAACATGATCAGGATGTTGATTAAATTCTCTTAAAACAGAGGGGCTGTGAGAAGTTAAAATAAATTGTGATGTTCCAAAGCCATCTTGACTAGGTGATGTTGCTTGCCAAATCCAATTCATCAATTGTTGTATGTTCCCTGGATTAATACCATTTTCTATTTCTTCCAGCATAATAATAGCAGGTGGTCTTCTCAATGATGCAAGCAAACTTATTGCAGCAATTTTCATAAAGCCATCTGATACAACATCTGGCATAAATTCTTCTACAGAACCTTTACGTCCTAAATCGAATTCCCAGATTAAACTGGAACGATTTGGATCATAACGAACTCCAATAAAACTTGTATCAACAGTTCTCATTTTAGCAATAAATGATGAAAATATACGTTGCTCATTTTCTTTTACATGATGGAGAAGTGACTGAAAGTTACTTCCTGTTTCCCCCAAAGATACGGGTATTCTCCTTTCTTCTATTTCAAGACTATTATTAAATTTATTTTCCTGTTGTTGCTCTGCATCATCATTGTCTTTTTGTTTGAGGAATGTAGGTTGAAAATGATAACTAAATGTATTGGTAAAATAAAGAAAAAATAATTCGCATAGTGCTTTTTCATTTTCCTCTAAAGATGGATCTAATTGGATTTTTTTTCTTAATTCTAGTATATTTATAGGCTGATTATAACCACTTTCAAGCTCTTTAGATATTTGATTATTAGCTAATTGGATAGTTATTTTTTCTTGACAACTAGCATTGTATCTAAAATTAGAGCTTTCACATATTTCTATTTTATAATTAATTTCTCCATCTTCATTATTCCATAAAATGGAAAATGACATCGGTTCTTCATCTTTAGCAAGCCTGTATTTATGTGGATATAAATCTCTAGTAGCATTTATAGTTTGACTTTTTTTATTGTCAGAATTTTCTCGTCTGACAAGATTACAAAAATGTTGTATTCCTGCTAAAAGATTTGTTTTACCAGAATTGTTATTACCAATTAACAAAGTTACTGGATATAATTCTATAGTTGTTGATTTGTGAGTTCTAAAATTCTCTAAAGTAACTTGTTTAAACATCGTAACCTCCCAAAAATAGAATTATTTTTACCTTACCCGTTATATTAATACTTTACACTATAATTTCGGAAATAGATAAAAAATGGTGGGCATTGCCCACCCTACACTCAAGCAGTTTCCGAAATTGCCCCTTGCATTTTCACAAAAGTATCTATTAAAGTCTGCAATTGTTGATCTGCTTTAAACACTCCTAAACCTCTCGCTGTTACCTTCCCAGGAGAATAAACAAACCGGGCTTTCATGGTGGGAGTGAGGTTTTCTGCTAAGAGATTCCAAGCTGGTTCTTCCATTGGTGTTTCTAAAACAATGTGCTGTTTATTCTCTGGTTTAATGCGACTAAATCCGAGATTTTTGGCTAATTGTTTTAATTCCATAACTCGTAATAACTGACTAGCTGGAACTGGAATAGTCCCATATCTATCAGTCCATTCAGCAGCAATTTGTTTGAGTTCATATTTTGATTTTACTGTAGCTACAGCCCGATAAGCACTCATTTTTTGATCAAGATCAGGAATGTAGGTTGCAGGAATAAATGCGGTGAGATTAAGGTCAACTTGGGTGTCTTCAACTTTGGGTATTTCTTGACCTCTAATTTCTCGAATTGCTTCTTCTAACATTTCCATGTATAAGTCAAAGCCAATTACATCCATTTGACCAGATTGTTCTGCACCTAGCAAATTTCCCACCCCGCGAATTTCCATATCTCGCATTGCTAATTGATATCCAGAACCGAGTTGAGTAAATTCTTGAATTGCTCTTAATCTTTGTCTAGCAGCATCAGATAATTCTCGTTGTTTGGGGTAAAATAACCATGCGTGAGCTTGAATTCCTGCCCGTCCGACTCGTCCCCGCAATTGATATAATTGAGATAAACCAAAACGGTGAGCATCTTCAATTAAAATTGTGTTAACTCGCGGAATATCTAAACCAGATTCAATAATTGTCGTACAAACAAGAATATCAGCGTCATTATTGCCAAAAGTGAGCATAGTTGATTCTAACTCGCTTTCGTCCATTTGACCATGAGCGATCGCAAATCTGCCTCCAGGAACCATTTCTCGCAATTTTGTCGTGGTTTCTTCAATTCCGTCTACTCGCGGAACTACATAAAATACTTGTCCACCTCGATCTAATTCTTGTCGAATTGCACTTCTAATAACATCGGAGTTGAGCGGTGAAAGATGGGTTTGAATTGGTCTTCTGGTGGGAGGTGGTGTGGTAATTAAACTCATTTCCCGAATTCCCGACAATGACATATATAAGGTTCTGGGAATGGGAGTTGCAGAAAGAGTTAAAACATCAACTTGAGTTTTTAAGCTTTTGATTTTTTCCTTTTGATTAACTCCAAATCTTTGTTCTTCGTCAATTACTAAAAGTCCTAGATCTTTAAATTGGACACTTTTACCTAATAATTGATGCGTCCCCACAACTATATCTAATTCTCCCGTAGCCAGTCGTTTTTGAATATTACGTTTTTCTTCCGCACTGCGAAACCGATTCAATAAACCTACATTTATAGGATAAGGGGCAAAACGTTCTTTAATTGTGTGATAATGTTGTTGAGTTAAAATTGTTGTTGGGGCTAAAAGTGCAACTTGCTTTCCTGCGGTAACAGCTTTAAAAATCGCCCGAATTGCTACTTCTGTTTTCCCAAAACCCACATCTCCACATACTAACCTATCCATCGGTCTTTCACTTTCCATATCCCGTTTCACATCTTGTACCGCTTTGAGTTGATCTGTGGTAGGTTGGTAAGGAAAAGAATCTTCCATTTCTTCTTGCCAAGGCATATCATGAGGATAGGAAAAACCCTGTTGTTGAGAACGGGCTGCATACAATTTTAATAAATCTACCGCTAATTTCTTAATGGCTTTGCGAACTTTACTCTTCGTATTTTCCCAAGCTTTTCCGCTCATTTTGTGTAATTCTGGGGCTTGATCTCCACCAGTGCGGAAACGAGATAAAGAACCAACTTGGTCAGCCGCAACTCTTAACAAACCATCTGCATATTGAACAACTAAATAATCACGGGTTTCATCATTAATTGTCAGACTTTCTAATTTGACAAATTTACCAATTCCATGACTACGATGAACTACATAATCTCCCTGACGTAATTTGTTAGGATCAACTTGTTTAGATGTCGCTTGACGACGTTTGCGGACATAGCCAAAATTAGCTAAGGAATGTTGTCCATAAAATTCTCTATCGGTGACAATAACCAACCGATAAGAAGGTAAAATACAACCTTCTAATTCTGCTAAACCGGAATATTTAAGAGCAATTGGAATATGATTAATTTGCAGTTTATCAATAGCTTGATAATCACGAGGATTGGGAATAAACTGCGCGGGACAATCATGTTCTTGCAGAAGAGAAACAGAACGGGAAGGTTGAGCCGAAAGTATCCAAACTGCAAAATTGCGCTCCCGTTCTTTTCTAATTGTTTCCCCTAATTTTGCAAATTGATGAGGTGTAACAGGTAAAGGTCTACTAGCTAAATTCAGTCCACTATTTTCTTCTGATAATTCCGATAAATATAACTTTCTAAAATTGCCAATTTCCGCTATACACTCATCAAAGTTTCGATGAATTTTCGGTAATGCAACTGACAACTGTACCGGCGAAGCATTTGGAAGATAAATTATCGGTGGTTGCAAAAAATGGTCTTCTAAATGTTTCGCCCCTACTGACCACTGACTATTAGCATTTTCCACCCAGCGATCGCTATGAGCATAACATTGTTCTAGTTCATCAATGGCGACAAGAGTATTTTCAGATAAATAATCTAATAATGAAGCGGGTTTTGCAAAAGCCAACCCCAAAAACCGCCGACTTCCTTCTAATTTTCCTAACTCTGAAGAAATTCCCTGGAACGTCTCTACATTTGGTAGATCTTTCAGTGCATCTGAAATAATAGGTGCAAAACTTGTCGGGGTGAGAGTAATTTTTTCCACCTTATCCAAAGCAGAACGTTGGGTAGCGGGGTCAAATTCTCGAATTTGTTCAATTTCGTCGCCAAACCATTCCAAGCGCACAGGCAACTCTGAGGACACCGGAAACACATCCACAATATCCCCCCGTCTACTCCATTGTCCCTCAGTTTCCACCAGAGGAACTCGTTCATATCCCAAAAGAGTGATTTTTTCCCCAAACCCATCTAAATCAAATTCCATCCCTTTTTCTAAGGTTACACAAAATGATTTAAACGCTTCCGGAGGTGGCAAATGTGGCTGTAATGCCCCCACAGTGGCAATTATGGCAGTTTTTTGCTTTTGCAACTGACCATTTACCAAATCCGCTAAAACCTGCATTTGACCCCAACTTAACTCATTTTCAGGGTCAAAAGGTTCATAGGGAGAAGCTTCAGACGTTGGGTAAAAATGCACAGTTTTCCAGCCCATTGCTTCCATTTGGGCGAAAACTCGGCCAGCTTCCTCTAGGGTGGCACAGACGACGCACAAATCCTGATCTTCATAGTTTGCTAATGCTGAAGCTACCAGTCCCTTGGGGAGACGAGAAATCCCATTTAACCGCAATTCCCGTTGTTTGTTGAGTTTGGTAATTAGTTCGGCGGTAAGAGGCGATCGCGCCAAAGCACGCACAATAGAAGAAAAGGCCATATATTTCAAATATCTTACGCTAAAAAAGGAAGTCGCTGCTGATGTCAAAATCTAAAAGCAGTTTATATTAGCTATTTTAAAAGTTTTCATGGCACTCTAGAAGATGAATCGCAAAGAATCCAGCTTAACTACTAATAGATAGAAGAAATATAGCTACTACTTTGTGTATAGTCAAATTATTCAGAGAATTACCTAAAATAATGGATACTAATAAAATGTCTAAATAAACTGGATTTCTCATCCTGTGTATACTTTTACTCTTTATACCAGCAATTTTAAAAATGTCTTCCTTCACGTTTGAAATTTTAACGATTTTGGTGCTAATTTTCGCTAATGGTGTATTTTCAATGTCGGAAATGGCCGTAGTCTCAGCCCGGAAAGTTAGACTACAGCAGTTAGCCAATCAAGGAGATATCAACGCAAGGGCTGCATTAAAACTCGCAGAATCTCCCAACCATTTTTTATCTATTGTCCAAGTAGGGATTACACTCATTAATATCCTTAATGGTGTCTTCGGTGGTGCTACCATTGCCAAAAGACTGGAAGAGTATGTCAAATTAGTCCCAGTTTTAGCGAATTATAGCAATGCGATCGCCTTTGGGGTAGTGGTATTACTCATCACCTATTTTTCCCTGATTGTCGGTGAACTCGTCCCCAAACGTCTGGCTTTAAATAACCCTGAAAAAATCGCCGCTTTAGTAGCTATCCCCATGGGGACTTTAGCAAAAATAGCTTCACCTATAGTTAAAATTTTGAGTGCTTCTACGGATTTGGTATTGCGAATTTTGGGAATTACACCCTCTGCTGAACCGCAGGTTACAGAGGAAGAAATTAAAATACTCATAGAACAAGGAACAGAAGCGGGGACATTTGAAGAAGCCGAACAGGACATGGTAGAGAGAGTTTTCCGGTTAGGCGATCGCGCCGTCACCTCTTTTATGACACCCCGTCCTGATATAGTTTGGTTAGACTTAGACGACTCTCCTGAAGAAAATCGCCACAAAATGGTGGAAAACGGCTATTCTCGCTATCCAATTTGTCAAGAAGGATTAGATAACGTCCTGGGAATTATTCCTGTCACCGACTTATTAGCGAGAAGTTTACGGAATGAACCCTTTGACTTAACACTAGGATTACGTCAACCCGTATTTGTCCCGGAAAGCACCCGCGGTTTAAAAGTTTTAGAATTATTCAAACAAACCGTTACACACATGGCTTTAGTTGTAGATGAATATGGCGTAATTCAAGGCTTAGTCACTCTTAACGACATTATGAGTGAAATCGTCGGTGATGTTCCCGCAGAACCAGGACAAGAAGAACCCCAAGCTGTACAACGGGAAGATGGTTCTTGGTTAGTAGATGGAATGTTAGGAATAGAAGAGTTTTTAGAACTATTTGATCTGGAAGAATTAGAAACTGAAGAAAGAGGAAATTATCAAACTTTAGGCGGTTTTGTGATTACCCATTTAGGACGGATTCCCGCAGCCGCTGATCATTTTGAATGGGATAATATGCGGTTTGAAGTTATGGATATGGACGGAAATCGGGTTGATAAGGTATTAGTTGTACCCAAAGGAATGGGTAATGGGTAATAATTACAATTCTTTAACAAAAATGGCAAAATCAGTAGTTAGATTCTAGCTATAATTTATGTAAACTTAATGCCGTTAATGTTTATGAACTTTCCTCTACAAATACAACGAAAGATAGAAAAATTAGCAAGCAGTCAGGGAATCTCAACGGAACAGTTTATTTTGCAAGCAGTTGCAGAAAAAATTGATGCTTTGACTAATCTATTTGCTGAAGGAAATACGGAAACAAACTTACAAACAACTAATGTAGTTTCTTCTAACCAAGCAAATGTATATCGAAAAGAGGGGATTTTGGTTGTAGATGCTGAATTACCAGAAAACTTTGATTTAAATCTATCTTTCTGAATCTTCACTCAGTAAATATCTGACAAAGTACCTCACGAAGCAGTGGTTCAGCAAATTCAACAACGAATCCTTCGTCATCATTGGACATAACGTACTCACCTATGCGATTGTGAGCAGTACAACATCTCACACGATATATACAATAAGCCGAAAAATTAATCACCAAATCATCATAGTTGTTTTCTGATATGCCTTTGATCCTCGTATTACTTTTATTAGCTGCAATGAAACCTCCTTCAGACATCAAATCTTTAAATGGAGTAATATTATTAATTTTGTTGTAAGAGGATGTTTGAAAAGTATCAGAATTAATCGAGATCCCCCCAACCCCCCTTACAAAGGGGGGCTAAATTCCTCAAAGTCCCCCTTTTTAAGGGGGATTTAGGGGGATCTGCGGGTGTCAGATCCCACACGAGAAAGTTTTCAAACATCCTCTAAGGATTACCGTCTTTACCATAATCGAAAAAAATCTTCATTCCCCTATCTAAATAGTCTGAAGAGTTAATTTTATTTAGACAGTCTGCAATTTTATCAACTTTTTTCTTATCATCACATTTACTTTTGAGTAGATTTTTTAATAAATCAAGTTCCCTATTGTTACTATATTGATTGAGTAATTGTCCTATTCCTTGTAAATCATCATTTAAACTTTTTATTTGCTGAACTAAGTTCCAGTCAAAAATCAGTTCTAGAAGGTGATAAAGCTTCAAAAATCTTTCAAAGGCATAGGGTTGGACTACCGAACGAATGCAACTTTCTTTATGATAGGAAGTTGGAATATCAATTCCAGGTCTAGCAATCAATTTAGAAGGCGTAAAACGATATGCTTCTGGTAAGCTAGATGCAGCATTTGAATGAAAAAATCCTCCCCAAATAGGTGCAGAATCCATATATTTATTTTTATAATCGTCATATTTCATAGTTACTCTGCTGCTGTTATCCAACAATTAACAAAACTTTCTTTTCCTGCTTCACGAAAGTATTCTTTGAATCCATTTGTCAGAAGTTTCCTTTTTGCATTTTTGCAAAGCCCAGACTTACCTTACGCGCATTAAATCCACTTTCTAACTCCTGTAATTTTTCTAATGCGAGAGGATCATCATCTTCTTTGGTATCTCTAAGTAATTTTAGAAGAGTATCTAAAGCCTTTTGTACTCGCTCTGAATTATTGCTAGATACAAGGGCAAGGGCAGCGAAAAAAGAGTTTATCACACTTTCTTCTCCAAACCATTTTATACCATTTGGTATTTCTTGATCAGCATTTCCTATATATATTCGAGATACTTCAACATCTAAATCAGCATAGATTCTTAGATAATTTTTGAAAGCATCAAACTGATCTCCAAGTTGTTCTTCTGTAGAATCTAAAATTTCTTCTTCCACTAATTTCTGTGCGACAACATTTTGTCTCTGTGTTTCTGGGCTTTTGGTTATAAAACTTTGATATGCGGTGGCAATTCTATCGAGAGGGTACTTCCTAGCCTTTGTTCGGCGTGCAGATTCTTTTTCTTTGAAAATTTCAATATCTGGTATTTCGGCTTTCAGTGTGTCATTTAGAGTGATGAATAGAAGACCAATCTGATGTTTCATCGACATAGGTTTCTGTCCTGCATTTAGGACAATAATCCGGTAAATAAGATTTCGGATGTTACCTTCAAGCCAGAACTCCACAAGAACTTTCTGTTCTGGATTAAAGTTAAATTTATCTTTGGCTATGTCGCTTAGAATAAACGTCCGTTGTAATCCATCTAAAATATTTACTTGTCCTGGTTTACTTAACGCGCTTTCAAGTTCTTGCCAGTCATCTTTTTGTACAATGGGTAAGATATCACTCACTAGTTCTGGTTTTACTGCGAGAGTTATGGAAGGTAACAAAGCACCATCCATGATGTCAATTTTCATGCGTTCATATGCTTTATATTTCTCGCGTTTTCTTTGAGGTTCATAATCATCAAAGTTATCGCCTACTAAATCTAAATAGTCTTGTATAGATAATTGAGCATAAAGAATATCTGTATTTGTTCGTAAATCTTTTGCTTTTCCAATGATTTTCACTTGCATAGGGTTATTTGTACCTAAAATTGGGCATTTGAATAACTCATAAAAATTAAATATATTGTATCATCAGGTAAACCATTAACTTTACAATTTAGCAGCCATAAGAGCATTAATATTCAACTACAATTTTCCCTTCCAAAAAAATAACCCCCTCTACTATAAGTATGAGGGGGTTTACAAAACTTAATATCCGCCTTCTTCTTCGTATTCCACCTGTCGTTCCTTGACCTTTTTGGGAATATTCACAGGCTTTGGTGCATCATCCCAAGCATCAGTTTCGAGATCATCATCATAGTCATCATACTGATCTGCGTAGGTCTTTTTAGCAGGTTTGGCTGCGGTTCTGGGTGCTTCCTGATAACTATCTCTGACTGTTTCGTCACTCCAGTTATCTTCTTCATCTTCATCATACTGAATTGACTCGTAGGAACGGGCTTTCATGACTTGCCGCTGGGGTCTTTCTTCCTCTACGTAGTCTTCCGTCCATTCCTCTTCCTGGGCTATAGGTTCAGGAATGCGAACTTTTGGCCGGGGTGCTTGGAGGGGTACACCGCTAGGTAATTGATTGCTGGGGGCAACTGTGCGGGGGGGCGTATAGCCAAATTCCTCTTCTGCATCTCGTTCCCAAGGGGCTTTACCAATTCCCAGCCGTTCTAAAACGCCTACGGTTAATTGGTTTACTCTTTCTTCAGCACCTTCAAACACAATTAAGCGACTCGGACCAGTGCTGACAACTTCATCTATGGACAGTTCATAGGTACTCAAAAACTGGTCAGGAATTTGCGGTAATCCCAAGGAGGCAATGACTATGGAGTATATTTTACCCGTTTCGCCATTAAATTTAAAGCCTCTCACCTTGCCTAAGACTTCACCTGTTTCGGTGATGACTTCCCAGTTCATCAGGTTACTGAGAATCTCTACTTCCACATCTTCGATGACATCCTCGTTATCAACTAAGATAACATCACCGATTTGGTTAATGGTGTTGAGATACATATTGCGAGGCAAACTAGAAATAGAGATGAGGCTGTCTCGCAGACTAAGTGCCACAACCTCTCTTTGATCAATATCAACCCAGATTTGACTCACGATACCTAACCGCTTACCGTTGTCGCGGGTGATTACCTGAGTGTTTAATATATCTGAACGTCTAACTATTTGTTCTGAAGTCATTCTATAGTTCTTCCTGTTCGCGTAGCGTGCCGTAGGCAATCTCGAATCCGGTTTATGTATATCACTATTTTTAACAGAAATTTGTCACTGGTCAGTTGTCATTGGTCAGTTGTCATTGGTAAACTTCTTTCCTGTTTCCTGTTTTCTGTTCCCTGTTCCCTGTTCCCTGTCACCTAACTTAATACCCAAAACTTGAGTATATGCACCTCTGGCTGGAATTACGCCAATTGTGCGCTGTGTTGATTTTATCATCGGATGGCGCAAACTCACAACTATAAAGCTTGTTTCGCCTGTTGTTTGATCATTCTAGCTAATCATTCCACCTTTGTCCCATTTAAAAACATATCAACTTCGTAATTGTAGCTGGATATCCTGATAATACATTTCCACCAGAACAGCAAGATTTATTGATATTAATATCTTCCTTGAGAAAGAAGAAGTAAAAAATTTTATTTTTAAAATTATAAGTATAGCTGTTTGGAGCTAAACGAATATGGCTTTATACAAAATTGAAGACTTTACTCCTGACTCTAACTATGATAGTCCAGGGTTGGATGGCAGTGAAGTTGAAAAGATTAAGCATTTTGATGTCTATTCAGACATAGATGATGATAAAGTTGGCACTATTAAATACATATTGGTAGATGATTCAGGGCGGTTGCGTTATTTAGTTGTGGACACAGGTTTTTGGTTCTTTGGTAGACAAGTATTGTTACCAATTGGACGTTCCCGAATTGACTATGATAAACGTCGGGTGTACGCGAATAAGCTGACAAAGCAGCAGGTAGAAAATTTACCAGATTTTAAAGATTTGCAAGAAATTGATTACGACTATGAGGAACGGGTGCGGGGTGTTTATCGTCCACCAATAGCACAAGAACCTTTAGAGTCATCAACACCGCTAGAGTCACCGATAGCTGTAGATTCTCCACTAGTTTCTCATGAGCGCACAATAGTTACTCCTGCTGTTCCTGTTGAACGGAATACATATAGGTATGAGGAAGAACCAAATCTTTACAATGTGAATGAGCAGGATCACCAAAACCTGAAACTATATGAAGAACGTTTAGTAGCTAATAAATCTCGTGTGAAGACAGGAGAAGTAACTGTTAGTAAGCAATCATATACTGAAATGGTAACAGTTTCTGTACCTGTGCAAAGAGAACGTATAGTCATTGAACACACTGATGCAGAAACGGGTGTTAAAAATGTATCACTAACTGAAGCTGATTTAGGTGAAGGAGGAGTAAAAATCAAGAAAATAGTTGAACAGGATACAGTTGAAGCGGAAGATACTATTCGTCGTGAAGAATTAGACGTGACTCGGAATGATCAACGAGTAACTGAGAGAAGAAACTAAGAAACCTCGAAACAGCAGTTCTGCGTCTTGGGAAAATGGCTCTCACGGAGCGCTTCGCTATCGCCTATAAATTTCTTGATTTTGCGATAGCTTCGCTCGCCGCAGGCATCGCACTCAACTCAATACCAAAATATCACAATATTATCCGCTCCAATGATTCGTTAGGCTGTGTATGTGTCTTATTTCTAGCCAGTTAAATTTCTGCTTTGACTGCTTTTTCTAAACGATTAGTTTCATCTTTTGCATCTTTGAGTAAGTCATTCCAATTATCTGGAGGATGACCACTTTCCAGCATTTTCTTAAAAACTCTATAAGCGTCTGTGTTACTGTCATAGGATCGCTTAGAGTTCTCATCGTTAACCCAGGCGAAAACAATTATTTTGCTCTCTTGATGATATCGAAAAAACAGTCGGTACTGCTGAAAAAATTTAGCTCTAAACCAGTGCTTGTAATCGTCAACAAGCGTATTGCCTTGGCGATAATCACTACGTGTTGGGTCTTGAGGAATAACATCAAATGCCAGCTTTGCTATGGCAGATAGACGCTTTGTGGCGTTTTTTTTCTTGTATTCTTGAGGATACTTTTGACGCAAATGTTCAACCTGGGTCAGAAGTTCTTCAAACTGGTTAAGGAAGAGAGGATGAGCAAATATGTTCCACTCATTAATCACTAGCGGTTGATTTACAGACAAACTTATTCATCCTCATCAGAGAGTGGTGCATCAAGATCAAGATCGACTTCAGCAACCAAGGACTGAACACGGCTGACTAAATCAGAGCTAATGGCTTGTAAGTGCTGAGGATTCTTCTCGATATCTCTTGCAATAAAATTTAAAAACTGTCCAAGTATAGGATCGCTTTCTGTTTTGTCGACGCGAGAAATCACTACCTTACCGTCAGGCTGGATAGTGTAGCAGATTTTATCACGCTTATCCAAGCCAAGGAACTTGCGAACAGGATCAGGGATTGTAGTCTGATAGCGATCAGTAAGAGTAGATTCTGAAGATGGGGCTGGTATTACAGCCATAGCGACCTCTAAACCTATCGGTTAAATTATATCTCTAACGTAATGCAAGTGCATTGTCTTGTCAACAGTGACATTTCTGCTTTGGAATCTAACGGCAGAACTGAGCTACAAGCGATACCTTTGGTTAGTGCTTGCGCGATTCCTAGGTCGCGCTTCGCTATCGCACTTGCTCAATCCAACCTACGAGCGATTCCTAGGTCGCGCTTCGCTATCGCACTTTATCAATCCAAACTACAAGCGATTCCTGCGGAGCGCTTCGCTATCGCAATTTATCAATTCAACCTACGAGCGATTCCTGCGGAGCGCTTCGCTATCGCATTGATAGCTGTAATGCTTACAGTTAAAAGATTACAAAATATCTATTTCCCAGTCTTCCAATTGTAGTTGGGGAATGCGTGAAAATTCTTTAGTATTATGGGTAACTAAGATCAAATTATTCGCTAAAGCAATAGCCGCAATTTGTAAATCGTAAGCTCCAATAGGTGTTCCGTTAGCAGCAAGTTGGGCGCGAATTTTGCCAAAAATTCTAGCAGACTGGTCATCAAAAGGCAAAGACACAAATTGACTCAAAAATCCTTGCTGTAACGTCAGATTACGCTCTGGGTTAGCACTACGAATTGATCCGTAAAATAATTCACCCTTCACAACTGAACAAACAGCGACTTCTGAAAGTGGGATATTATCCAGCTTTTGTTTTAAATGAAAGTTTTTGCCCTTGAGATAAATAATACAGGCATTAGTGTCTAGCAGATAAATCATCAAAATAGCTCTCTTTCTGCTTGTTCTGGCTGTGGATGTCTGATAAATGTTTCATCTTGAATACAACCATAAAAATCACTCAATTTTATTGTTGTTTTTGTTGGTGATGCTGATTCATAAACAAGAATAATATCTAATTCCGTTCCTTCCGTTGTTTCGGGTAATTGAATTTGTAAAAGTCCATTTTTACCAATTAGCGATCGCACTCTCATACTTTGCATAACTATTTACCTCTTTTGAATATCTGTTCTTTAAGTTCTTGTAACAACATAGATAGCTCCTATGCTGGAATGGTTGTCTAATGTTGTCTATTCAGTATATTATAAACGATCTTGCTTTATAAGTCTAATTTGAGCGATTCCTAGGTCGCGCTTCGCTATCGCACCTTATCAATCCACCTACAGGCGATTCCTAGGTCGCGCTTCGCTATCGCACTTGGTCAATCCAATCTACAAGCGATTCCTGCGGAGCGCTTCGCTATCACACCTTATCAATCTAACCTACGAGCGATCGCTGATTACGCTTCCCCAACAGGCGAACTCGCACTAATGAATAATCAAACTATCTCTAGTCATTTCTAAAAAATCATAGGTCAAAAACAATTCGATTATTTGAGTAATATTTTGTAGAAAAAGTTGTTCAATTTGTTTATTACTAATATTACCTGTGGTTATTAGTAGTAGTTTGTAAGGCTCTTGTTTGATTAAAAAAAAATCTAAAAAATCTTTATCTTTGGTAATAACAATTCTCTGTTCCAGGATTGATAGTTTGTTGATTTCCGAATCTGGAGTTGCATTTTTTAAAGGAAGATTTTTGGTATGTATAAGAGGATGTTTGAAAACTTTCTCGTGTGGGATCTGACACCCGCAGATCCCCCTAAATCCCCCTTAAAAAGGGGGACTTTGAGGAATTTAGCCCCCCTTTGTAAGGGGGGTTGGGGGGATCTCGATTAATTCTGATACTTTTCAAACATCCTCTAACATCACAACCTAAGTTCTCTAATAAATTGGCAATTCGCATTGGTAATTGAGCATCAATCAAGAATTTCATGAAACTAATTGGAGAATACTTTTAACTTGAGTGAGTCGAGTAGCAAAGCTGAGAACTGCTAAAATGTCTTCGTATTCTAAATCATCATAATCTTCTAAAATATCATCAATATTCATGCCTGAACTCAAAAGTTCTAAGATCATTTCCACCGGATAGCGCAATCCGCGAATACACGGTTTACCATGACAAATATCATGGTTAATTGTTATTCTATTTAATAGAAGGTTATTCATGATATTTAGATTTTATGTTGGCACTAAATTAATTGTACTTGATTTTTCGAGTTCTATGACAATAGAAAAAAGCGAACTGAAAGTCACCGTTGCGCGACTCTTACAGAGCGCTTCGCTATCGCACTTTATCAATCTAACATACGAGCGATTCCTGCGGAGCGCTTCGCTATCGCACTTTATCAATCTAACATACGAGCGATTCCTAGGTCGCGCTTCGCTATCGCACAAGAGGAGCAATTACTAGGTTATGATTCATCCTGTAAATATCCAATTCTTGATCTTAGAGTATTAAATAAGCGATCGCAATAAGGAGAAGCTTGACGAACCTGAGTTACATCTAATGATTCTAATAGTTCAGAGGCGTGTTTTATTTTGTGATATTCTCCCTTAGTAGTTCTACCAGTCGCAGTTTTGAGAGTAGGTTCTAAATTATCTTTTGCAATAGTTTCCACATTAGCATTTTTGGGAATAGCATTTTCTTTAAAACCTTGGCCATAAAATTTTTTCAGCGTTGCAAAATCAGCAATAAACCAAGCTTCCATTGTTTGTACCATTAAATGACAATTATCATCATCAACTTCTGTTGGTTTATCCCAATTATCTCTAAATTTTAAATGTTCCCAAGGAGATTTTTTATTTACAGGTGCTTCAGCATCAACTAATAATACATTAAAAGCATGAGGATGAGATTTTAAAGCATTTTTGAAATCACGGAAAGCATTATTCCGAGTACCACACATAATGATATTCCATTTAATGTTTTTGGTTGTTGCTTCCTTTACTAATTTTAAAAAAAATTTACTAAATCCTTTTCTAAGTGAAGATTTCTGATTTTTGGAATCTCCACCACCTTCTATATAAATTCTAATCTCTTTTACCATCTGTTTCCACCTATTTCACCCATCCGCCACAAATCACCTAAAGTATAATTTTCTAACCAGTCTTTGAGTTTATCTGGTTTAAGTCTCCTTAAATGAGTTCCTGTATCATCTCTTTCACAAACTACTACAGCTTCAGGATATTCACTCAAAGCAGAAACCAAAGCATCAGAATGAGTCGTGACAATTAATTGAGTTCTCTGAGATGCTTCAATTAATAATTCGGCAATAGTTGGTAAAATATCTGGATGTAAACCTAATTCTGGTTCTTCAATACAAATTAGTGGTGGTGGAGTAGGATCTAAAAGTAAAGCCATTAAACATAAATACCGCAATGTTCCATCAGATAACCGAGTTGCAGGAATTGGTTGAATTACACCTTCTTCCCGAATAAATATTTGTACTGTACCACCATATATTGTGACATCTAATTCTTCTGCTGGCTCATAAAATTTTTTGAGTTTTTCAATAATTTTTCTATTACCTATTCGGTATTTTAAATCTTTTATAAATAAACCTAAATTACTACCATCTTCTAATAAAGGATGTTGGGGTAAATCTGTAGGTTGATGTTTACGCAATTGAGAATTTATATCTGTACTTAAAGTTCTATATATCCTTATTTTATTGAAGTTATCACTCAGATAAGTAATCTCTGGATATTTACGTGCTGCTTTTAATTGGGATAATATAGATTGATCAGATTTTAAATCATTCTTATTCCAATTTTCTTGAGATATTTTCTCTATACCCGATAAATCTTTTTCTCGAAAATTAAAAACAGGTTCAAGGTTTTTATCATTATAAGAATAATGAACAAAATCATCATTATGGATATATTCATCTATCAAGAAAAACCTCTGATTCATTTCACTAAATTCTAGTTTATATTTCAGTGTTTGTAATCCTGATTGATAATCAACCATTACTTGAATTGTCGCTCCTGCTCCTAGAGTACCATAATCCTTACTGCCTTTCCATAAAAATTCATTAATACCTCCACCTTGACGAAAAGGTGCTGGTAAATCTGTGGGTGTTGCGCGTAAAATACCAATAGCTTCTATTAAATTAGATTTTCCAGATGTATTAGCACCAATTAACACATTTAGCGGTTGTAATTCTATTTCTTCCCCTTCACTTCCATAGGAGAGAAAGTTTTGTAATTTGATTTTATGAATAAATCTTTTACCTTCCATTTATTTCTCCTAATTTTAAATAAAACTAAATTGTTGCTAATATTTTGGGTGACTTTACTCTAAATAGCTATCCATTTCCTGACAATGAATAAACAATTATTTATCTTTTGCGATAGCGAAGCGCTCCGTAGGAATCGCGTAAGTGCTGACTTGTCAGTTCGCTTGATGGTAGTTTGAATATCTGCTCTTTAAGTTCTTGTAACAACATAGATAGCTCCTATGGTTGAATGGTTGTCTAATATATGTTGTCTATTCAGTATATTATAAACAATCGCACTTTATCAATCTAACCTACAAGCGATTCCTAGGTCGCGCTTCGCTATCGCACTTGATCAATCCAACCTACGAGCGATTCCTGCGGAGCGCTT
>NZ_VIKY01000203.1:0-66584 GCF_009711925.1 Dolichospermum sp. UHCC 0352
ATTACCAATTACCAATTACCAATTACCAAATTGTGAATCTACTCCGTTTAATCCCAATTTTTGATAATTCCGTTTCTACTTGGGGACTAGAAGCCCGATTATTACGCTGGCTAACATTAACGTGGATGTTTATTGGCTTAATTATCCTCTTTTCCGCATCCTATCCCGTTGCTGATGAACGTCAAGGTGACGGTTTATATTATTTCAAACGGCAAATTCTTTGGGCTATAGCTTCTTTAATTATTTTCAACATCATTGTTAATTTGCCATTGCGGAAAATTTTGGGAGTATCTCATTGGTTTTTAATATTTTTCCTGATGTTAATTTTTCTGACCTTAGTACCAGGATTAGGAAAAAAAGCCTTTGATGCTGCTAGGTGGATATCCGTTGGACCAATTCCTATCCAACCATCAGAACTAATTAAACCTTTTTTAGTTTTACAAAGTGCGACACTTTTTGGAAAATGGGAAAAACTGCGTTGGGGAATTCGTTTATCTTGGCTGGGTGTTTTCGGTCTTGTCCTCTTAGGAATTCTTGCCCAACCTAACTTAAGTACAACAGCACTTTGCGGCATGACAATTTGGTTTATTGCCCTAGCAGCAGGAATACCATATAAATACTTGGGAGGAACAGCCTTTGGTGGGGTAATGTTAGCAATAATCAGTATTAGTATCAAAGAATATCAACGCAAACGCATTATGTCCTTTATGAATCCTTGGGCTGATGCCACAGGAGATGGTTATCAGTTAGTACAAAGTTTATTAGCTGTAGGTTCTGGTCAAACTTCGGGGGTTGGTTTTGGACTTTCTCAACAAAAGTTATTCTATTTACCAATTCAAGATACTGATTTTATCTTCGCCATTTTTTCGGAAGAATTTGGTTTTATTGGCGGTATTTTACTATTACTAATGTTAGCAATATTCGCTACTTTAGGATTAATTATTGCCCTCAAATCCAAGAATCTGACATCTCAATTAGTGGCAATTGGTGTAGTAGTTGTTATGGTTGGGCAATCATTATTACATATTGGCGTAACTACAGGCGCTTTACCAACTACAGGCTTACCTTTACCCATGTTTAGTTATGGTGGTAATTCAATGGTTGCCAGTTTGATATCTTCTGCTTTATTAATTCGCGTAGCGAGGGAAAGTAGTGAAGCCGACGTAGTTCCATTACGAAAAACACTATCTGAAAATCAGACAAGAAGACGATTTTTTTAGCTTAACCGATTAGTATTGGGATTACTCTAGTACCGCAGTGCGGAATTAAAAATTAAAAATTAAAAATTAAAAAAGCAGATTACACAAGCTTTTGTCAAATTTTTAATGGTTGATTGACTTACGCCGTTGTGTACTAGTTTAGATTTAGTAAGAGAGTTCCAAATAAAAAAATCTCAAATTTGTTAAGTTCATGAATTTTAATGATAACACTGCAAATATTTGTGATATAAATATAAAATACGGTATTCCTACTTAAAAACCGTAGATTATTTGCAGAGGTGTAGCACCAGTGGGTATAGTAGTTGAAAACGTCTCTAAACAATTTGGTAGTTTCCAAGCAGTTGAACAGGTAAATCTGGAAATTCAGAGTGGTTCTCTGGTGGCTTTACTTGGTCCATCTGGATCTGGTAAATCTACCCTATTGCGATTAATTTCTGGTTTAGAAACACCAGATACAGGTAAAATATTTCTGACAGGTAAAGATGCTACTGATCAAAGTGTACAAGAAAGAAATATTGGCTTTGTCTTTCAGCACTATGCCCTATTTAAACATTTAACTGTTCGCAAAAATATCGCCTTTGGCTTAGAAATTCGCAAAGCCCCCAAAAAGAAAATTCAGGGAAAAGTAGAACAGCTATTGGAATTAGTGCAATTAAGTGGATTAGGCGATCGCTATCCTTCACAGCTTTCCGGTGGACAAAGACAACGGGTAGCTTTAGCCAGAGCATTGGCCGTAGAACCCAATGTACTATTATTGGATGAACCCTTTGGCGCTCTTGATGCCAAAGTCCGCAAAGACCTACGAGCTTGGTTACGTCGTCTCCATGATGAGGTTCATGTTACCACAGTTTTCGTCACCCATGATCAAGAAGAGGCAATGGAAGTTTCTGATGAAATCGTGGTCATGAATAAAGGCAAAGTGGAACAAGTAGGAACACCCGCACAAATTTATGATCATCCCGCATCTGCATTTGTGATGAGTTTTATTGGTCCGGTGAATGTATTACCCAGTTCTGCCAAAATCTTTCAAAGTAGCGGTTTTGAATCAGCACATCCAGAAACATTTTTGCGTCCCCAAGATATCATCATTGAAAACGTTGCTAATGGAACAACAGTACCAGCTATAGTCAGCAGAATCATTCATTTAGGTTGGGAAATTCAAGTTGAATTAACCTTAGATGATGGACAAGCAATGACAGCCCATTTAACACGGGAACGGTTCGATGAACTAAAATTAGAACCCCAAGAAAAGGTTTATGTTAAACCTAAAGATGCTAAATCTTTTCCACTTTATTATTCAATTTAGGACACAGGGAAGAGAGCAGGGAGCAGGAAGCAGGGGGAAATTTTTTCCCCTTACTACTGACCACTAACCACTAACCACTGACCAATTAAATCAGAGATTTTGATTTTTCAGATGCTTTTCCTAATCCTACCAACTGGTAGCTAAGATCCCACATCCGCTTGCCTTTTTCGTCGTCTCGTGCTTGGGGAGAGACTTTTTGCCCAAAAGATGCCCGATCTTTCTTTTGACGATTTCCCCAACTCCAATAAATACCAGATTGTTTGTATTCAGGATCAGCTACTACCATAGCAACGCGCTCTCCTGATAATTCCTCGGTGACAAATCCTCCAGTAATATACCTTTGGAAAAGAGGGAAAATTTTCTGGAAGAGAGGATAGTGATTGCGGAATAAAGCCGTTGTCGCTACACAACCAGGATAGAGAGAACTGAAAGTAATCCCAGTGGACTCATGAAAACGGTTATGTAGTTCCCTCATGGTGAGAACGTTACATACTTTACTATCTTTGTAGGCTTTGACTGGTTCAAATTGCTTACCGTCAATCATTGTAATTGGATTTTGGAAACCCGCTGCAAAACCTTCAAAGTTGCCTAAATCTGGACGAGGAGGAATTTTACCACCCAATTCATCTGGGTTGTGGGTAACAGTTCCCAAAATTACCAATCTTTTATCAGCGGCAGGTGATTTTTGTAAATCTGCCAGCATCAAATTACACATCAGAAAATGTCCGAGGTGATTTGTGGTAACGGTTAATTCAAATCCTTCGGGAGAAAATAACGGTTCTTTGATTAAAGGCATATAAATGGCAGCGTTGCAAACCAAAGCTTCCACGGTTTTGCCAGTCGCTCTGAAATTGTTGACAAACTGTCGAACGCTTTCTAAAGAGCCTAAATCAATTTGCATGAGTGTATAGCTATTTGCAGGCATTCCGACACTCTGGGCAGCTTTTTCGGCTTTGATTAAATCACGACAAGCCATAATAACGTGCCAGTTTCCTTTGTCAACGAGAGCCTTAGCTGCTTGCAAACCGACTCCAGAAGAAGCACCTGTGATGATTGCTGTTGACTTACGATTTTGTTCCATCTGTTGGGACTCCTTTAACTATGCGTTGATTCAAAATCACATAAACTGATTTTGATGATCTCATACTTTTGAAACTTATATAATAATCCTCAATGAGTAGTGAACAAAATGTAATCAATCATAGATAATAACGATAAATAAACACATTTTCAAAACCTAAATGCAGGGATCTAGCATTCCTAAACCCCTAATCCTCACCTCTGACTGTACTATTGTTATGCGAATTTAGCTAATAACTCCTCACGAGATAATTGTAGAAGTAAAGGAGTAAATTCTTCTCTACTCATGGCAATTAGAGGATTGATAATTCTTTGTAGCTGAGAATCAATTTGACCAAAACGCACTTGCAGGATACTTTCAATCATAGCGCGTCGTTCTCTTTCTACCCCTGCTTGGAGTCCTTCTTGTCGTCCTTCCTGAAGTCCTACATGAATTCCTTCCTGAAGTCCTTCTTGTCGTCCTTCTTGTCGTCCTTCTTGTCGTCCTTCTTGTCGTCCTTGTTTTTTCAGTTCTTCTAATTGTTGCTGATAAATTTCCGATAATTTCATAATCAACTCCTGATCATCTTTATCAATATCTTGTTCTTGACGCTGACGAGCCGATAACACAGCAATTAGGTTATGTACTAATTGTATAATATCCGCGAGAAAAGGACTATCATTAGCCAGTGTTTCTAATTCTTCCACCGCTTGTCTTTGCACTTTTCCTTTTCCTAAAACCCTCAAAAACAGTGTTTCTGGTGTAATAGGGAGTTGGTGAATGGCAATAATGATGGTTTTGAATCCTTCTCCAAAAAAATAAATCCCTTTTCCCCAGTTTTCCTCATCCGTAGTCCCATTAAAACTGGCTAGGAGTTCTATTGATGCTGTCGGAGTAAAAATCCACAGCCGAGGTAATTCTGCTTCATTTATTCGCGTATTATTGCGGTTAGATTGCCGTTCTAAGTCAGCATGGATGTCAAATAATTTACCCATACAACTGCGAATTTCACTTTTGCTGACAGCATTGCGAAATGGTTCAAATATAGCATATTTTGTGGCCATTCGCCCTAGTAATCCGAGTCTTTCTAGGCTTTGTGTGGGTTGAGGTGAGGGGATAAATAAAACGTCAATTTGTCTAACTTCTGCGGTGATATCTTTGCTGGTTTCTACTTGTCCATAAGGTGTTAATAGTTCCGTGAGATATTGCTTGGCGAATTGGTCATGTATAAAGCGAGTCATTTAATTTGATTTTGACTAATACAGAAATATTAATTTAACATTCTTTGGATCATGATGATTCCTATTGAGAATATAGGGGTTGACGATGTAAACCCCTACAAGTGAAAAACTAAGCCATTTTGGGTTTTTGTAAATGCCAATTAGTTGATTGTTCATAGGCATAAGCTACTTGGAAAAGTTGCTCTTCTCCTAGCACTTTACCAACTATTTGCAGTCCAATTGGTAGACCTTTACTATCAAAACCACAGGGTAAACTAATCCCTGGTAAACCAGCTAAATTAGCGGGAATTGTCATTAAGTCATTTAAATACATACTTAACGGATCGGTAGTTTTTTCTCCGGCTCGAAATGCGGTGGTAGGTGCAGTGGGAGAAATTAAAACATCTACTGTTTTAAAAGCTTTTTCAAAGTCTTGTTTAATGAGAGTGCGGACTTTTTGTGCTTTCAAATAATAGGCATCATAATAACCAGCAGAAAGGGCATAAGTACCAATCATAATCCGGCGTTTGACTTCCGCCCCAAAACCTTGAGAACGAGTTTTGGTATACATTGATAAAAGATTGTCCGCATCAGGGGAACGCAACCCATATTTAACGCCATCGTAACGCGCCAAGTTAGCTGATGCTTCCGAGGGGGCGATAATGTAGTAAGTTGGTAAACCATAGCGGAAACTGGGACAGGAAATCGGATGAATTTCCGCACCTAATTCTTGCAGTTGTTCAATGGCTTTGGTGACAGCGGCTTCTACTTCTGGATCTAAACCTTCACCAAAGGTTTCTGTAATCACACCAATTCTCAATTTCTTCCTAACTTTGAGATCCGGTTTTAAACTAGCCGCATAGTTAGGAATGGCAACTTTGAGACTGGTAGAGTCTTGAGGATCATAACCGGCGATCGCACTTAATAATATAGCCGCATCTTCTACACTCCGTCCAAAGGGGCCAATTTGATCTAGAGACGAAGCATAAGCCACTAAACCATAACGGGAAACTAACCCATAAGTCGGTTTCATCCCCACAACACCGCAGAAGGACGCAGGTTGCCGAATTGAACCCCCTGTATCCGAACCCAGGGAAACCACACATTCATCGGCTGCTACGGCTGCTGCTGAACCACCGGAAGAACCACCAGGAACACGGGATAAATCCCAAGGATTAGCGGTAACTTGGTAAGCGGAGTTTTCAGTAGAACTCCCCATAGCAAACTCATCTAAGTTGGTTTTACCTACCATGACACCCCCAGCGTCAGCTAGTTTTTGGGTGACGGTGGATTCGTAAGGTGGGATAAAATTTTCCAAAATCCGGGAAGCACAGGTGGTGACAATCCCCTTGGTACACAAATTGTCTTTAATGCCGATGGGAATCCCCGCTAACAGTCCAATTTCTTCTCCCGCAGCGACTTTTGCATCCACAGCTTGAGCTTGTTTTAAGGCTTGTTCTGTCGTGACTGTGAGGAAACTGTGCAGTTTGGGTTCTAACTCTTGAATCCGATTTAATGCTTCTTGGGTAATTTCAACGGCAGAACGTTCTTTACTAATTATCTGTTCGTGCAACTCGCGGATGGATGCCATAATTGTTCTCTTTATGATTCAAGTCATTGATTTTAGCATTTACAGGGCTGGGGTTTGGGGAATTTGCGTCTGAAGTTACAGGATATTTTTTGTCTCACGCAGAGGCGCAGAGGCGCAAAGAGAGTTTTGAGAATTTAGTTATACTAAAAATATTAGTTATGGTTGGATAATCAGTTTATACGGATGGTTGGGAAAAGCCAATTTTAATATGCCGGCAAAGGACATCTATCACAATGCTGTTAAAAATGCCTTAATTCAAGAAGGTTGGATAATTACAAATGACCCTCTACATTTAAAATGGGGTCAAAAAGATATGTATGTATATTTAGGAGCAAAACAACTTTTAGCGGCAGAACAAGGAACTAGAAAAATTGCCGTAGAAATTAAAAGTTTTGTCAGTCCTTCGGAAATGGCTGATCTTAAAGATGCTATTGGTGGATTTGTTTTATATCGTGCTGTTATGAATCGTCTAGAACCTGATAGAATATTATATTTAGGAGTGCGTGATACTGTATTCACAGATTTATTTGAAGAACCAATTGGTAAACTTTTAAGAGAAAGCGAAAATCTAAATTTACTTGTTTTTAATTCTGATACTGAGAGGATTACCCAATGGATACCTTAGATAATTATCGCCGGGTTATTAAAGAAGTGTTAATACCTTATACACAAATTCCTTACTCCTATGGAGTGATTGAATGTAAAACAGTTTTTGATGATGAAAATGATAGCTATTTATTAATAACTCTTGGTTGGCATGATCATAAAAGAATTCATGGTTGTCTGGTGCATCTTGATATTATTGATGGTAAAATATGGGTACAAAGAGATGATACAGAAGATGGTGTTACCTATGAATTAGAAGCAGCCGGAATTCCTAAAGATAAAATTGTTTTAGGTTTTCACCCGCAAAATGTTAGGCAACATACGGGATATGCTGTGAGATAAAGTGCTTTAGTAAAAAAGAAATTTGAATTAAAAAAACAGAAATACGTTGGAACAATTCGCTTTGATGATAACATGAATCCACCTCCTTGGACTAAAAATCTCTTTACAGAAGCAGATGCAATTTCTCTTCTTAATGGGAAAAAAGTTACTGCTATGCGGTTTATAAAGTTAAAAGAAAAAATTAAGACAACTTTTGAGTTAGGTAATCAAATTGCTTCCGCACTGAGTATGAGTATTTCTACCTCTGGCGAGGGTTAATAAACAACAATGAGATTGCCTATCTTGTAGCTTGAATTAAAGAAAGCAATCTGTGGAGGAATAGCGATCGCTAAATCCAACCTTAAATAAAATAGAATAAACTCAACTATACCATCACAATATGTTCTACAAAATTCCACTACTACTTACACCTCAACCAGAAGGAGGATTCACTGTAACTTCTCCACTATTACCAGAATTGATAACTGAGGGGGATTCTATGGATGAGGTTTTAGCCAATGTTAGAGATGCTTTTGAAGCAGTTCTGGAAACATATCAAGATTTAGGTAAAGAGCTTCCGCTTAACCTACAATCTGTAGACCAAAACTCACCAGCTTTAATAGAAACAATTATCTCCATCAGATGAACTATAGAGAAGTTGCGAAGAAATTATCTAAACTTGGATGTGAAGAAATCCCCAGACGTGGTGGAGGTTCACATAGAAAGTGGTTTAATGCAATTACTCAGAAAGCAACTGTAATTCCTGATTGGAGTGGCCGCGATCTAAAATTAGGAACGTTACGCGCAGCCATAAAACAACTAGGAATTGAGTGGGCTGACTTTGAAGAAGTATAACAAATTATAGCGACAAATTCTTCCATACTTATGAATGACAAACTCCAGACCGAAAAAGATAAGCTCCAGACAAGCACTAATATAGTGATAAATCAAGAAACAGAGAAGGAAGAGGTTCTCTGTCCCCATTGTCTACGCACTGCAACAAATGGTATTAAATGTAAAGGTATCTGTGTTGCCGATAATGACTATTAAGCTGTAAATAAACAAGTTTTGCAAAAATAAGTAATATGGTTAAAATAGTTTCTCGTACTTATGTCGGTCAAGCCAATGTTTATGATATTGGTGTGGAAAGTGACCATAATTTTGTGATTAAAAATGGTTTTATCGCTTCCAATTGTTTTAATAAATCCCACTCGACAGCTTACGCTTATGTAACTTACCAAACATCATATTTAAAAGCAAATTATCCATTGGAATATATGGCGGCATTGTTAACCGCTAACAGTGGGGATACAGACAAAGTGCGGAAGTATCTTGATAATTGCTCTAATATGGGGATTGTGATTGATGCACCTGATGTGAATCGTTCTGGTTTAGATTTTACCCCGGCAGGTGAGAAGATTTTATTTGGATTTTCGGCGGTGCGAAATGTGGGACAAAATGCGATCGCCTCAATTTTAGAAGCGAGGGAAGAATCAGGGGAATTAGTCCCATTTAAATCTTTGGCGGATTTTTGCGATCGCGTTGATTTACGTGCCATGAATCGGCGTACTTTAGAATCATTAATTAACTGCGGAGCTTTTGACAAAATTCAAGCTAATCGCAACCAATTAATTCATGATTTAGAATTAGTTTATGAGTGGGCGCAATCCCGTGCTAGAGACAAAGCTAGTGGACAGGGAAATATATTTGATTTATTAGGAGGTGGATTTGCAGGTAATAATAATCAACCCCAAAAGAATGCTTATGAATCTGCACCTAAAGCTCCTCCTGTCAATGATTTACCACCTCAAGAAAAATTGAGAATGGAAAAAGAATTATTAGGATTTTATCTCTCAGATCATCCTCTTAAATCCATCAGACAATCATCCTCCGTCCTTGCACCTATTAACCTGGCACAATTGGGAGAACAAAAAGATGATGCTATTCTTTGTGCAGTAGTAATGTTGAATAATGTGAAAAAGGTTGTCACCAAAAAAGGTGACTCTATGGCAATTTTGCAAGTTGAAGATTTATCTGGATCTTCGGAAGCTGTGGTTTTTCCTAAAACCTATGAGCGCATTAGTTCCGTTTTAGAAGTTGATGCCAGATTAATTATTTGGGGTAAAATAGATCGCCGTGATGATCAAGTTCAATTTATCCTAGAAGACGCGGAAACTGTCGAAACAGTAAAAATGATTTTAGTGGAACTGAGTCCACAACAAGCCGGGACAATTGAAGAACAACATCGTTTGAATACAATTCTCAAATCACAAGCTGGGGATAAGGATAAATCAAGAATACCTGTAATTGGTATTGTTCAAGCCGGAAATCACCGGGAAATTGTCCGCTTTGGGAGACAGTTTTGGGTACAAGATTCAGGAACAGCAGTGCAAGCATTACAAAACGGTAAATTCCGCGCTGATATCAAACAACTAACCAGCGGTTAAAAGAATGCAGAATTTAGAATTTAGAATTTAGAATTACGTTTTGCAACGGGGATTTTACCCCGACGCAAAACCCGCTGCTTGTAGAAGCAGGGGACTTTAACCCCCAAAGG
Source organism: Dolichospermum sp. UHCC 0352 (assembly GCF_009711925.1). NCBI lineage: Bacteria > Bacillati > Cyanobacteriota > Cyanophyceae > Nostocales > Aphanizomenonaceae > Dolichospermum > Dolichospermum sp. UHCC 0352. Next base: position 9,882 of record NZ_VIKY01000203.1, read on the forward strand.
TAAGTTAAAGCATAATAGACATCTGGTGAGAATTAAATGTACGTGACTTGAAACCCTTGTAGAGACCTTCCATGGAACGTCTCTACGATCTTTTTCGGAGATGTCTAATATATCAGTTAGTTTTTCGTCACCTGAAAATCTGCTTTGTAGAATCTTTCCTAAATTAATCTATTTCTCTGCTTAATCTTAGAAAAATAGGAATTACGCAAAATTTGGCTGAAAACTCTCTTCTTGCGTAGCGATAATTTATGAATTACCGCTACTTGTGTTCTATTTTGTTTAATTCCTAAAAAACTAACATCTAATTAGGGCTTGCTGAATAATTAATTTCAACAATCCCTAACGAACCTCATTCAAACTCTCGATTTGCTTTGTAAACATCTCTGTAAACAAACTCATCACTGTCCGTTCTTCCCGGACTTTAATATTAGCAGTAATAGACATCCCCGACTGTAAGGATATCTTTCTCTCTTGATTGGTGAGACTTAATTGTTGTTTATCTAACTTGATTTTGGCTGGGAATCTATAAAATTGATGGTTTTGATCTGGAGGTAAAGCATCTGAACCGATATCAATTACTTTACCCTTAATATCACCAAATTCACTAAAGGGAAAGGAGTCAATTCTCACATCTACATTCATTCCTTTCCTCACAAAACCAATATCTTTATTGGTGATGAAAACTTCCGCTATTAGACTATCTTTAGGGACAATTTGCAGTAATTTTTGGGTAGAATTAGCAACAAAACCGGGATTTTTAGCTTGTAAATCAAAAACTACACCTCCCACTGGAGCGCGAAGTTCTTGATATTTAACATTTAATTGTGTTTGCGATATTTTGCTATTGACATCTGCTAAACGCTGTTCATTGTCTAAAATAATCTTCATGAATTGACTATCAATTTCCGCAATCCGTTGTTTGTTACTACCTATTTTCTCCAAAATAGTCTTATCAGAACTAGCAACTGTATTGGTTGATTGCTGTTTTCCTTTATCAATATCGAATTTTAGACGTTTTTCTTCTTCTTGTAATTGTGATATTTCCGCTTTGAGAGTTTGTACCTGTTGTTGTTGGTTAAGATATTGAAGTTTAGAAATACCACCTTCTTCAGCTAAGGTTTTAAGACTAACTAAAATCTGACTTTGAATTGCTAAACCATTTTTAGTATCTTGGAGTTTAAATTCTGTTTGAGAAAGTTGCTTTCTGGTTTTTTCAACTTCCAACTCTGCGGCTTTGGAACGAGATGCTAATTCTGTTTTAGCAACTGCTAGTAGTTGTTGTTCATCAATTCCTGTCCCTGCTGCTCCTGGTAAATTTCTTAATTGAGAACGTAATAATTCATTTTCTGCTACTAAGGAAGCGCGACTTTTGAGCAGAAAAGCTGATTCTCCCGGTAGTTTACTGCGTAAAAATGCTATTTCAGCATCTATTCCGGTACTTGCTCCCATTAAGCGCCGATAGATATTGTTTTCCTGAATTAAAGCCACACGAATTTTATTCAATGAATTTAATTCGGCTAGGGTAGCAATAGAATCAAAGGTTAATAATAAATCTCCTGTTTTTACCTGTTGTCCATCTTTTACATACAGTGACTTCACAACCCCATTAACAGGAGCTTGCACATCTTTAACTGTTCCTTCTGGTTTTAATTGTCCTGTTGCGGGAACTACTTGTTCAATTTTCGCTAAACAAGCCCAAATAATTCCAAAACACGCTAACCCCATGAGAGTAATCATGATGGTTCGTGACCAAATTGGGGATTGACGGAGAACTACAGATTGCTCGAAGTTATCAAAATTGAAGTCGGGTTTTGGCTGTTTGGGAGTGGGTTTGGGCGATGTTAATACTTGTGCATCTCTATGGGATGCTCTCCCATTTCCGTTACCCTTTCCATTGCCATTTCCGTTGGTGTAATTACCATTAATTTGAGTCATAATAAGTTTAGATTTTGGATTTTAGATTGAATATTTAGTGGTGCGTAATTTTATCTTTAATCAGTTATCAGTTGAATCTTATAGAAACAACTGACAACTGACAAAGAACAATTGACAACTGACAAAGAACAACTGACAAATTACAAGTTTACTTCCTGTTGTTGATAAAGATAGAAATAATGACCTTTAGCTGCCATAAGTTCTTGATGACTACCTTGTTCTATCACTCTACTATTATCCATGACGACGATAGTATCGGCATTACTAACAGTATTCAAACGGTGGGTAATGAAGAAGACTGTATTACCTTTAAAAGCGCGAGCTAAGTTCAGACCAATTTGCTTTTCTGTCGGATAATCTAGGGCGCTGGTGGCTTCATCTAAAACTAATATTTTAGGTCTTTGCAGGACAGAACGAGCGATCGCAATTCTCTGTCTTTGTCCACCAGAAAGGGCTGATCCTCGTTCCCCAACTCGTGTATTATAACCATTGGGCAAGGTCATAATAAATTCATGAGCAACAGCAATTTGAGCCGCTTCAATAATTTCCTCAGTTGTGGCATCAGGATTAGTTAAAGCAATATTTTCTTGAACTGTGCCATCAAATAAGAGCGTATCTTGGGGAACTACGCCAATTTGCCGCCGCAGCGAATAAAGTTCTACTTTGGAAATGTCGTAACCATCAACTAAAATTCTCCCAGATTCTGCATCATAAAGTCTGAGCAGTAATTTCATCATTGTACTTTTTCCTGAACCACTTTGCCCGACAATACCCACAAATTCACCTGCGGCAAATTCGACGCTGACATTGCTGAGTTGTAGTGGTCCGCTGGCAGCAAATCGGAAGGAAACGTTTTCATATTTAACAGCACCGCTAACAGCAGGAAGGGGAATATTATTCCGATCTATTTCTGCTTCTTGTGGTGTATCCACAATATCACTTAATCGTTCTAAAGATAAACCAGTTTCTTGGAAGTTTTGCCAGATTTGTGCCAAGCGTAAAATCGGGGTAGTAACGTAACTAGAAATAATCCGAAAGGCAATTAATTCTCCTAATGTTAATTCTCCTTTCAAAACTAAATAAGCTCCCACCCATAAAACTAATAAGCTGCTGAGTTTGCTTAGAAACTGACTGGTTGAATTAGCTAATGTGGAAGTCAGCACAGTTTTAAAACCGGCGGCGACAAATTTGGCATATTTCTTTTGCCAAGAAAACCGGGAGCGTAATTCAATATTTTGGGCTTTAACTGTTTGAATTCCTGACATAACCTCAACCAAATAAGATTGAGTTTCGGCATTACGTTCAGCTTTGGTTCTTAATTGTCTACTCACTGTGGGAGCAGCGATTAATGTCACTACCACAAATAGAGGAATTGTCCCTAATCCGACGAGAGTTAGTTGCCAACTGTAGAACAGCATGACAACTATATAAACAACGGAAAATAGGGCATCTAACACCACTGTTAAAGCCGTACCGGTGAGAAACTGACGGATATTTTCTAATTCATTAATTCTGGTGGATAGTTCACCAACTGGTCTTTTATCAAAATAGCGCAGTGGTAAGCGCAGCAAGTGGTCAATAATTTGTGACCCCAAACTCATATCAATGCGGTTGGTGGTATCTACAAATAAGTAAGTCCGCAAGGTGGTTAATACTGCTTCAAAAACACCCACTGCTAATAGTAATACTCCTAAAATATTCAGGGTACTAATACTATTTTGCACAATGACTTTATCAATAATTAGCTGAATAACTAGAGGATTAGCGAGGGCTGCCAGTTGGACGAAGAAGGAAGCAATAAATACTTCTATCAGCACCCGACGGTAACGCGATAAATAGGGAACAAACCAAGATAAACCAAAGCGTTCTTTCGGTGTTTCTTTGGTTGCACTCAGTAATAAAACTCTAACTTGTGGTTGAAGATTAGCGTCATCAGTTTCTAATTCTTCTACCAATTGACTAATTTGGCAGTTGATAATACCTTGAGATGGCAAACCCAAAACTACTGTTTTTCCATCTACTGCATAGAGAACAGCAAAACTGTCACGATAGCGAATTAATGCTGGGGTAGGAATCCGATTAATGGAAACAGCAGGAACATCAACTAGCTGGGATTTAAGTCCAATTAGTTCCGATAAATAAGCGCAAACTTGAAAAGATATACTCCCTTGACGCTTAATTTGGTCGGTTAAAATCCGCCGTACTACTTCTTTCCGAAAGGGCATTTCTAAATGCTTGGATAGCATTTGAAAACAAGCCAGACTAGAATCTAATTCTCCTTGTCCCCGGAAAAATGGATAGTTTTGATTTTTTAACGGCTGGTTTGATGTGGTGGGGGGAACAAATTCTGGTTCTTGGGCGTAGGGAATTTCCGAATCTACTCTGCTATCTGATATAGTTTCTAATGTTTCTGATTCGATGGAAATACCATCAAGTAGTGATAGATCTTGAGGATTAATGCCCAATAAACGAACAAGAATGTTGCCTTTAACTTCAATTACGTCGGTTTCTAGACGAGAACCAGGTGGGAAATTGGGCAGGGAACTACGACCACTCACAAACCAAATGCGATCGCTGTCTAATTCTCTTAAGGCGGTTTTTCCTGGTGATAAATAATGAATTTTTGCTTCTAACTGAGCCTGTTGGGTAATGTTTTTGAGGTTGTGATTTACTAAAGCTTTTTGTGCTACCTGGGAACTCAAAATATCAAAGATCTCAATTAGGTGACTTTGATTTTGACGAGCTTTAGCGAAGGCTGGATTGCGGTTGATAAATTGCAAATAATCTGCGGCTTTCCAGGTTAAACAGATTACTTCTGTGGAAGCTATGGCAGTTTCACAAGGAAGCTCACGTAACCAAGAAATTTCGCCAATTGTTGCCCCTGGTTGGAGTAATTTTAATGTAATTGGTAATTGGTTTTGGGGATTATATCCCAATAGTCTGACGTTACCCTGATGAAGAATGGCGATCCTTTCTGGTAGTTGTTCTTTACCAATAATTTTTTGTCCTACACGATAACGTAAAGGCTGGAGAATTTGTGATGATAAGAGGTTGTTAATTTCCTCTTTTGATAATTGATCAAATCCTTCAATACTAGCAATGAATTCTTCAAAGTTACTCTGAATATAAGTCATATTGATTGAGTTAGTTATTTCGCTTTGTATTGGCTAAAAGGTTGATATTTGGCGATTTATACGGTCTGAATTTGAAATTTTTGTTCTGTCATTTGTGTTTGTAACCACTGATTAAATCGTTCATTTAGTAACCGTTGTCTTGTGGAACGATCTAATTGGGCTGGGAGTATTTTTTCTAATCGGATAATTACTATCACATTATTAATTTGAGTTGGTGGTGATAGTTGTTGTGGTTGACTTTTGGCAAGGATATTTACCAATGTAGGATGGAGGGATTGTAAATCTATTGGTCCGACTAAGCCATCTGTTTGCGATTCGGGACCTTGAGCATATTCCCGCGCTAATTGGGCAAAGGATTGTTCACCCTCTTGAATACGAAAGTAAATTTCCTGAGCGATCCCAATTTCTGAGGTGGTAATTAGGGAATAAATCACCCTATCTAACTGGCTTTTACGTTGGAAAAAGTAGGAGTTTAAATCCCCTCCCCAAGTTTCCTCTTTAAACTTTTCTAGTTTTAATTGTCGTACCGCCATAATTTTCAACTTTTGGAAACTTTCGCTCTGTGGTTCTAGTCCCTGATATTGTTGGGCTAATTGTTCGCAGGCTAGTTGTTCTTCTTCTGGAGTACAGACAATTTCTGCGATCGCTTGATCAATGAATATTTCTTTCATTAATAGCGGTAATAGCTGATATTCCGATAATAATGATAAAACCTCTGTGGGCTGGAAGATGCGATCGCCTAATTGTAAAACTTGATTCATATTGCTTGTGATCAGGTTTGTTGTCATTGTTAATTTCTTTTGAAAAGATAATATAACTAGATTGTCACTAAGTTATATTTTGGTTAAATTATACAATTTATTACAACTTTACTCTGGATTGGTTTCAGTGTAGTATTTAAATACTAATTATTTGCCAATTACCAAAAGTTGATTTTTTGAATTTAAGTAGGTTGGCGTTAAAAATTGTCGTTATGACAAGGGAACAGGGAAGAGGTTTTGGGTAACTTTACCTTTTGTTATATATTACTCTTCGAGAAGCCGCTCCGCGTCTACGGTTTTTTCCCGTTCACCTACTTAGTCACAGTGTTGATATTTGGATATTATCTTACCAAATTACCATAAATTGATAAATTTGTCATATCAAACTTATTTACTAGGGAATGGGGCATAATGACGAATTAGCAACCTAAATTAGATAACCAGTCACCTCGGTTATTGCGGACTCTTCACTTACTAACTAATCTTCAAAAATCAATCCAGCCTGAGAAATAATTACAACACCTAATAAGTTAATACAGGACAAAATTATATAAAGGGTAAATTTAATTTCTCTAAAAAGGTAAATATAATCACAAAAATACTGTAAGGGCAAACCCCCCGTGGTTGCCCGGAATTGTGGTTGCCCAAAATCGGAGACAAACTTAGTTAACGAAATTTGCTAGGATTTAGACGGCTGGGAGCTTGGCGTGTGGTATTGGTATTACGTCTAATTTCTACTCCATTTCTCAGTTTTCCGCCTGTACCACCGTCTTTAGGATCAAGATAAGGTTTCAAATTAATGCCCTGTTTAGCAGAACTCACCTGATTTTTACCACCTAAAAGCGTTTGTCCCAGGCTATATAAGCTATCTCCATTACCTCTGTTACGATTGGTGTAGGTATTAACGGCATTAGTCTGTTGTCCACTATCAGCGGTAGTTAGGTTTTGGAATACACTATTGCGAATAGTATAGGGATCTTTACCACGGGGTACTGTCAAGACAATTCGACAATTGGGCTGAGATTCAGTGGTGACACAGATAATATTTTCGTTATTTTCTACAGCTATTTGTAATTCTTGTAATCCATCGGGGCGATATAATTCTAAACGGCTGGCGATCGTTTCACAACGTCTTTGAGCATCCCAATTCCCGCCTAAAGTTTGAGGTGCAGCCCAAGCAAAATATTGTCCAGGTTGACTTTGGGGCTGATACATGACCGTAGGTTGTCCATTCTTATATTGACAACTAAACCTTTTACTACTGTCAACTGTGGTGGAAGTTGGTATGGTGGTTGATGAGCCTGATGGAACTGTAGTAGATGAACCTGATGGAACTGTAGGCACAACAACTTGAGCAAAAGCTACAGTATTACCAAAAAAGACAGAACAACCAAGACTACTCAACAATAAAAACCGAAGTGATTGTAATGACATAAATATAACCTCTGTTAGAAACAGGTAAATAGCTGATATCTCTATTGACGGAGAATATATTTTTTTGATTCATTGAAAAGCCTGTTTTTTTATTTTTAGTATACACAGGAGAAACCGCCACAAGCTACGAAGGATTATCAGCAGCTTACAGCGGTTTCTTGATTAGGTTGTAGTTCAATACAAAAATATATAAGTGGACTGGACAAGCAATCAATTAAATTCGACTTAAATTACGCTTCCATTGTTTTCAATTATCAGGTACTTCTGGCTGTGAGTTCCACACCTCCAATAACAATTTGGTGAGATTTAGGCGAAAAAACTTTGATAGGAAGCTACAAGAAAAAATTGATTGCCGGGACACTAGAGCAGGAGGCACAAACTCTAATGAAAAAGTTTGGATTTAAGGTTTGACTTTTAACCTTTTTGTACCATGCCCTTAATCTAGCACGAGTTTTTTGATTTATGTTATCTGTTTACTAAACTTGAAATTCATTAACATATTGCAACAATTCTGACTGGGCGCACGCCCTGCGCTCCTACTTTGGTGACTCCTGCTATATTAGAGGTTTTATGAGTTCTGCACCGATGGAAATTATTATTGGTTGGCTATATCCTAAGTTGATGAGTACCTACGGCGATCGCGGAAATGTGATCACTATTCAACGCCGCGCTCAATGGCGGGGGTATAATGTGATCGTATTACCCTTGGATCAAGACTCTACCGCTGAGGATATAAAATCAGTAGATGTGATTGTTGGTGGGGGCGCACAAGACCGTCAGCAAGAAATTGTCATGCGGGATTTACAAGGGGCAAAAGCGGAGGCAATGCGTGATAAAATCGAACATGGAACGCCGGGAGTTTTTACCTGTGGTTCTCCCCAATTGCTAGGAAATTATTATGAACCAGCCTTTGGAAAAAGAATCGAAGGTTTGGGAATTTTAGATTTAGTTTCTATTCATCCTGGTGAAAATACGAAAAGGTGTATTGGTAATTTAGTGATAGAAGTTACAGCTTCACGATTGGCACAGGAAATAGAAGCAATGACAGGGACAAAACCTTATTTAATCGGGTTTGAAAATCACGGTGGCCGGACGACATTAGGGCAGGTGGAAGCTTTGGGGCGTGTGGTGTATGGTTTGGGGAATAATGGAGAAGATGGCACAGAAGGAGCGTTTTATCAAAATGCGATCGCTACCTATTCCCACGGGCCATTATTACCCAAAAATCCTTTCGTTGCTGATTGGTTAATTCAAACGGCGTTAAGGCTGAAATATCAACAGGAAATCAAACTGTCACCTTTAGATGATACCTTGGCAATGCAAGGACGGGAAGCGATGTTAAAACGGTTGAAAGTGAATTCACCCAGTGTAGCTGGAGTTAGTTAGAGAATTCCACAAAAAAGATGATCCAATTTTGTAGGATGGGCATCTTGCCCGTCCTTGTGTTGTTAGCGGGCAAGATGCCCGCACCACAAGAGATTTTGGGATATTTTTTTAATTGGAAGTCTCTTAGGAAAATAGGTAATGGGTAATGGGTAAAAGTTTAATCATGCAATTACCAATCACCGATTACCAATTACCAGGTTAATAAACTACATTATTTTTTTATAAAATAAGAACGATTTTCGGTAAAATGTCTGATAAGTTACTATAGAAATCCGAAATTGTTTAGTTAGTCATTATTTTAAATCTGTGCAACTTCCTTTCGACTCCGCTCAAGGTAAACCTTCTTTCCCAGAATTTGAAAATCGCTCAAGTTACCACCCCAATCAGGGTTTGCGAAAATTACTTAATCGTCTTGTCATCAAAATGCAACGGGATGAACTGATCAGACAAACGACAAATCACCTGAGAGAATCACTTCAGGCTAATCGTGTAGTATTGTATTATTTCTATGAACAATGGCAAGGGCAGGTAACATTTGAATCATTGAGTGCTGATGAATATTCGATTCTTGGTTTTACCGGACCAAGCGATTGTTTTAACCATGAGTATGCTGCTTTGTACTTAGAAGGACGGGTTAGAGCGATCGCTGATATAGAATTAGAAGCAATTCAGGATTGTCACCGTGATTTTCTTCGCAGTATGCAAGTTCGCGCTAATTTGGTAGTACCAATTTTGATACCAAGAGGATTATGGGGACTATTAGTAGCACATCATTGTCAAAGTTCCCGTGATTGGACATTAACAGATATTGAACTAATGCAAACAGCAGCGCGAACTTTAGCCACAGACTCTAACATTTTAAAGAGTTAAAAATCAAATCCATTAATTCATCCGCGTTTATCTGCGTTCATCTGCGTTTAAATCATTTAAATTCCCAAATTTAGGACTCCACCATCCTTTAGCAGTATGAAAATAAGCCACATCCTTATGTTTGGTATCCTTCCATGAATCCTGACCAGAACACCGCAGCATAGTTTTATTTTGCCCATCTTTGAGGTAACTGTATTCCTCCAAAGGTTTCTTGCATACTGGACAGGGATATGCAGTGATTTTTGCTGAAGGTTTGGGAGCATTTTCATCTGCAGATGTTTTAGTTTTCGGTGCTTCCCACTTTTTGTTAAAATCACTCCAAAATAGCACAATGTTTTCACAGCCACTCACACATTTAAGAAAGTATTTCTTTTTAACTTTACTGCTGGGAATTTTAGCTAAACAGTTCTTACAATTAGGACAACGAGTTTTTGAAGTTTCATATTTACGCTCAACAAAATTATTATTTTTACCTGTAGTTGATGAATTAACAACCACAGTTTTAGCTTTGGAAAGTGCAGGAACAAAATAACTTTGATTCCAAGTAGTTAAGTAATGTTGCCAAGAGTTTTTTCCTTCAGAAATTGCATCTAAGGCATCTTCCATTTTAGCAGTAAATTCCGCTTCTAATAAATCTGGTAAAGCCTTTTGTAAAAATTCATCTACTTCTAAACCCAAAGCTGTGGGTTGAAGATTATCTTTTTTCAACTCCACATAATTGCGTTTCTTTAAAGTAGCAATTGTCGGAGCATAAGTGCTAGGACGACCAATGCCTTTACGTTCCATTAATTGGACAAGTTTGGGTTCGCTGTATCTTGGTGGTGGTTGGGTTTGTTTTTGGTCATGTCCAGCTTTGGCTAAAGTTAGGATTTGTCCCTGTTGCAATAAGGGTAAAACGGCATCTTTGCTAAGATTCAGCCAATATTTTGCATAACCGTAAAATTCAATTACCTGCCCTCTAGCTTGCCATAAGATATTACCTGATTTCGTAATTACCAAAGTTTTACGAAGTTGAGCGGGACGACATTGGGAAGCGATCGCTCTTTTCCAAATCATCACATATAGGTTAAACTCATCTTCAGGTAATTCTGCCCGTAATTGCACTGAAGGACGAAAGACATCTGTGGGACGAATGGCTTCATGTGCCTCCTGAGCCGTTTTACTACTACGCTGCTTGGCTACTTGCTGAGGCACATTCTCAGGGTCATTTTGTTCCAACCATTGACGCGCACTAGCACAAAATTCAGGACTCAACATCACTGAATCTGTTCGCATATATGTAATCAATCCTGCTTCATATAGTTTTTGTGCCACCTGCATGGTTTTGTCAGGGGAAAATTTCAACTTTGAACCGGCAGCTTGTTGGAGGGTAGAGGTGGTAAATGGTGGAGGGGGTTGACGATAAACCAGTTTCCCTTCTAAGTGAATAATTTGATGAAGATGACGTTTTGCTTCCTCAACTAATCTGTTTGCTTCTGCTTCCGAAAGAACGCGCTGAGATTCGGGTTTTTCTGGGTTGTTACTAGCTGCATCATCATGAGTTTCTGTTTCTGGTTCTGATGTTTCTTTCTCAGTATTGTCCGTACCTTTGTAAAAAGCCCGAAATCCTTCTTGATAATCTACCCACACACTCCAATAATCTTGGGGGACAAAAGCCAGAATTTCTCTTTCGCGCTGACAAATTAGATGTAATGTGGCGCTTTGAACTCTACCGACACTTTTTGCCCCGTTATTTAATGCCCAAACCAGGGGACTACCTTTGTAACCTACCAGTTTATCAAGACAATCTCGACATAATCCGGCACCGATTAAGTTAGTGTCAAGTTTTCGGGGGTGTGCGATCGCATTCCGCACCGCTGATGGTGTAATCTCAGTATAAACTACTCGTTTGGGGTCTCTTAATCCTAACGTTTCTTTAAGATGCCAAGCAATGGTTTCTCCTTCTCTGTCTGGGTCTGTAGCTAAAACAACTTCATCAACTTGCCTAACAGCGGCTTTTAATTGCTGAATTGTTTCTTTTGCACGTTGGTCACGGGGAACATAATTACAGCGAACAGTATTACCATCCATTGTAAATCCTAGTGAATCATCACCCTCATTACTGAGTTCGCGGATATGTCCACAACTAGCGCGAACAATCCAATCTGCACCGAGAATTTGACTCAGCTTTTTGACTTTTCCGGGAGATTCAACCACTAGGAGACGTTTGGGCATGGAACTTGTTTTTGAGATGCTTTATCTAGGATAAAATAAATGACAATATTTTTACAAGTTGTCTGAATCAGGATTTTCAGGATTTGAGGATGTTCAGGATAATTAATTGAACGCAGATAAACGCAGATGAACACAGATGAGAAATGCTAATTTTGTACTTGATTAAACTAGGAAATGTTATAATCACGTATATACTCAATCATCTATCTGTCTATGCTGAAACCAGGAAAGCCATTAAAACAACGTCCCCAATATGTCGTAGAAACAGAAATTGGAGAAGGAGGGTTTGGTGTTACTTATAAAGCTAAACATCAAGAATTGAATTTTCCGGTTGTTATTAAAACTCCTAATAGTCGGTTGTGTAGAGATGCTAATTATCCTAGATTTGTGGAAGGTTTTCGCAAGGAAGGAAGAACATTAGCCAAAATATCTCAAAATCATCATCCTAATATTGTCAGAATTATAGACTTTTTTGAAGAGGATAATTTACCATGTTTAGTGATGGATTTTGTTAAGGGTGAAAATTTATATCATTTAGTACAAGATAAGGGTATTTTATTAGAATCAACTGCTATTGATTATATTAAACAAATTGCTGATGCTTTATCTCTCTGTCATCAAAATGGCATTATTCACCGGGACGCACATCCTGGTAATATGATTTTACGAGAAAATAGCAATACTGTAATTTTAATAGATTTTGGTTTAGCAGGAAATGTCAATAGTCAAAGTATTAACCAAGCTGCTAATCTAGCTTTTGCACCTTGGGAACAAACGTTAGAAACTGAGAAATCAGCAACTATAGATGTTTATACTTTAGCTGCTTCTTTGTTTTATTTGGTGACTGGAGATACTCCCAGACCTTCTTTAGCTAGAAAGATGTTAAATAATGATTTAATAGAACCAAAAAGGATAAATTCAAAGATTAGTGATAGGTTAAATCAAGCGATTGTTAAAGGTTTGGAATTAGAACCTAAAAACCGTCCGCAAAGTATGCAGGAATGGGTGGGTTTATTTCCTGGTACGATTCATGGGGATAATGGTAATGAGGTAGAATTAAAATCAGATGTAGGTATGGATTATAGTCAACTGCGTGACTTACTCAAAGCAGGGAACTGGAAAGGAGCAGACGAGGAAACAGCACAGGTAATGATAGCAGTGATGAAACAGGAAGAACAAGGTTGGTTAAATACTGAACATATTTATAATTTCCCGTGTGAAGACCTCAGCACTATTGATCAATTGTGGGTAAAATATAGTGATGGACGGTTTGGATTTTCAGTTCAGAAACGCATTTATAAAGGTTTAGATGTAAGGATAAATTACGACGAAAAAATTTGGCAATCCTTTGGGGACAAGGTAGGATGGAGACAAAAAGGAGTATGGGTGTATTATAAAGATATTACTTTTGATAAAAAAGCACCAGAAGGCCACCTCCCTTTTAGATTTATGGTGTATATAATAAGAGTTTGGTTTGGGGCTTGGTTTGAAGTTTTGGGTGGGAATAATGGTGGAATATACTACTCTTCTCTCTTGTCGAGACTTGTAAAGTGTAACATCTAAATATGCTGACATGATAAACAAATTTTAATATTTAAGAAAGTTATGTACTACGTTCTCGCTACAGTTGAGGGTTTACATTTAACTTGTGATTTTATTGTTTACTCTGCTGCTTTGTATGGCTGTCCACCCAATTATACACCTACTCCAACAGGACTGCATGAAGTGTACCGTCAGCCTTATAATTGCCTTGGTGCGATTCCATTTGAGGCTTATAGTCTATTTAGCCCGATTTCCGCAATGGATGATTCGACTTTAGAAGCAATGTCAAGTTTACAGAATCGTAGTTTAAAGGATTTTACTTGTGTTTGCTTTGAGGTTGATCTGGAAAATCAAGACATAGCTTCAATTGACAGTCTAGATAACAACAGCAACCTTTTACAAAAATTACTGGATCAAGGTGAAATGATTCTTGATGTTATCAGGCTATTTGTTTTTAAACCTGGAAATAACACAAGTATTGGGCGTGTTGGAGCGATTGGAAATGGTGTTTCTGGTGTGTGGATTGGTAATGATGGTGAATATGCAAAATTTATTGCGCGGCAACTTTCTCCTTACCAATTTGTTCAAAAGCCTATGCAAGTAACACTTTCTGAGGTAAGAAAAATATATAACGATCCAGTATTCAAAGAACTTTGCTCTGCTGCTTGTCATACTCCTGATCAATTTGACCCTCTGCTCAAACGTATTTTTCAAGGGTTACGTGCATTTCGAGAAATTCGGGAAATTCAAAATCTAGAAGCAAGATTTGTGAGGTTAGCTTCTCTTGCTGAACATCTTGCGAAAAAAGACTCGAATGACGAGCGGAGAGGACATAAGTTACGATATCCCATTGCAAAAATAGCGCAATCAGGTTGGGATTCAAAAAGTGATATTAATGATGTGGTAAATGATTTGTGGACTCACACGCGAAACAAACTTACTCATTCAGCTGAAACTTTTGCTTCAATTGGTCGTGATCCAATACAGGACATATCAAATATGGAAACAATTGTAATAAATATGCTTCAGGCACTTGTCATTGCATGGCGTAATGAAGAGTTTGTCATTGATCCTTATCAATGGTTATTAAATCTATAAACTGTCTGAATCAGGATATCCAGGATTTAAGGATTTACAGGATGTTGATCTGAATTTAAGCCTATTTGATTAACCTGCTTTATCCTATTTACTATTTACATTCACTTACTAACAACATCTTTATGGCTAAAACTGTCAATGCGGCTTTCGAGGAATTTTTGAAAGACTATATAAATCTAGACCCACAAGATACTGAAAAAGCTAGAAGTAGTCGAGATTGGCTCATAATAGAGCAAATACACTCATTTCCTGAAAGAAATTTATATTTTCCAACTTTATATTCAGAGAAAGATATTTATTTTGGTTCTTTTGCTAGACGAACTAAAAAAAGACCACTTGACGATATTGATATTATGATAGCTTTGAGTGCCGAAGGATCAACTTACTATGAGTATTCCAGTGATTTCATTGAAATTTATGTACCTGATTCTGCTTATAAATTGAAAAAGCTTTGTGCTGATGGTACAAATAAACTCAATTCTATAAAGATTATTAACAAATTCATAGCTCTACTTGATAAAGTCCCACAGTATCAACCAGCAGACAAACATAGAAATAAAGAAGCTGCTACACTCAAGTTAAAATCTTATGATTGGAACTTTGATATTGTTCCTTGTTTTTTTACAGCACCAGGGTATACTGGTAGGACTTATTATTTGATTCCAGATGGTAAAGGTAATTGGAAAAAAACAGATCCTCGAATTGATAGAGATAGGGTAACTCAAGTAAATCAAACTCATGATGGTAACATCTTAAATATAATAAGATTGATGAAATATTGGAATAAAAGACCAACTATGCCATCAATGGATTCATATTTACTTGAAAATATGATTTTAGATTTTTATTCTATAAATATTCATTCAAAAGCATCTAGATACATTGCTTTAGAGATGCCAAGATTGTTTCAATATATCCAGACTAATATTTTCTATCAAGTCAATGATCCTAAGTTAATACAAGGTAATATTAATAATTTGGATTTACAAGACAAAAGAAAAATTTCTAGTCGCGCATTTCAAGATTATCTAAAATCACTATACGCTCTAGAATTAGATGAGAAAGGTTATTCCACTTCAGCCATAAATACATGGAGAGAAATTTTTGGAAATAACTTTCCCGTTTCCGTTTATTGAGTAACAATTAGCTATAAATATTCATTAGATTCTCATGAACAACATACCTCAAGAACAAAATACACCACATCAGTTAGAACGTTTAGCAGCACAGCGTCAAATTTACTCTGATGCTAAGAATATCCAAAACATCAATATAATTCTTAGTATTCCATCTGTAATTATATGGTCTATTTTGATTGCAATTTTTCCTAGTTTACAAATTTATGCTGCTTTATGGGGATTATCTATAACATTATTAGAACAAGCTATTCTCAGTCATTTACAAAAATCTCTGCAAGAAAAAGCTGCAAAAATACAACAATTGTTTGATTGCAATATTTTTGAATTAGACTGGTCAAAATTATGTTCTGGTAGTCGTCCTGAACCTGAACTAATCGTCAACAGTGCTGCGAAATATAGAAAAAAAGATCCAAATTACTTACAATTAAAAGACTGGTATCCAGTTAGTGTTGGTCAATTACCAATTCATGAAGCGCGTTTGATTTGTCAACGATCTAATATTTGGTGGGATGCTAAACAAAAACGTCGTTATTGTAATTTGATACTGTTTGGATTAATAGCAATTACAATAATTGTCTTTTTAGTAGGTTTAATTGGAGGATTAACTTTAGAAAAGTTTGTATTGGCTATTGTAACTCCACTACTACCAGCATTTATTTTTGCAATACGTCAATATATTGAAAATAAGCAAGCTGCAAATAGGCTAGATAATCTGAGAGAAAATTCTGAGAATATATGGCAGCAAGTTATAAATCGTAGAATTACACCTCAAGAACTGGAAAGAGAATCATACATTCTACAACATCAAATTTATGATAACCGTCGTCTTAGTCCATTAATTTTTGACTGGTTATACTCTCTATTAAAAAAACAAACCGAGGAAGAAATGAATAAAGGTGCAGCAGTTTTCATTGAAGAATTGCTTCAATCTCCATAGATATTATCTACATAGGTTGTATCATAGGATTATCAGTTAAGTTGTCTGACTTTTTCAAAAGTAGTAAAGCCTTTCCTTAACTGATATTTATTTCAATTTTTAATCCTGTAAATCCTATAATCTTGGACATCCTGATTCAGACAAATTAGATTGTAGGGTGCATTAAGCTGTCAGATAACCAGGATTAAAGGATGTATAGGATGGTAATTTTTAGATTGTTTGTTGGTGATGAAAGTTGTATTTGTCAGAATCAGGATAACCAGGATTAAAGGATGTACAGGATGGTAATTTTTAGATTGTTTATAATTATTTAAAGACAATTATTAAAAAACACTTGAAAATCCCAAAATACCCACACACCATCATCAAAAAACATCCTAAAAATCCTATAATCCTGGACATCCTGATTCTGACAAATTAAAATATTAGTACACCACCAATAAAATCAAAATCCTGTAAATCCTCAAATCCTGGATATCCTGATTCAGACCATTCAAAAATGGTACAATATTAATAATCCACAAACCCGAAACGGTAATGGTTCAAACCCCTATCAAAACCTTAACCCTTGATGAATTTATCAAATTGCCAGAAACCAAACCGGCAAGCGAATTTATTAACGGTGAAATCATTCAAAAACATAAGCCTCAAGGAAAACATAGCACAGTTCAAAGCGATTTTGTTTTTGCGGCTAATACGGTTCTTAAACCCCAGCGTATAGCCCGCGCATACTCTGAATTACGCTGTACCTTTGGCGGTAGATCCATTGTACCTGATATTGCCGTCTTCACTTGGGAACGCATTCCCCGCGATGAAAATGGTGAAGTTGCTAACACCTTTGCTATCCCTCCTGACTGGACAATTGAAATACTTTCTCCTGAACAAAATCAAACTAAAGTTGTTCGGAATATCCTCCATTGTCTTAGTCATGGTACTCAAATGGGTTGGTTAATTGACCCCGCAGAAAAATTAGTTTTTGTCTATTTTAATGATCAACGGATTCTATTATTTGAACTAGAAACAGATAGCTTACCTGTTCCATCTTTTGCAGAATCATTTAATCTTACAGTAGGTCAACTTTTCGGTTGGCTAAATGAATAAATATTCGACATATTCTTTTATTTGAGTTAGAAGCATTAGTTAACAATCAACTACAAACTTTATGGATTCTCATTCCCCGTTATGTCAAGCCATAGCTCATCGGATTATCACCAGTCCTCAAAAAAGAATTACCTTTGCGGAATACATGGATATGGTGTTATATCATCCAGAATATGGTTATTATTCCAGTGATGCTATCAAAATCGGATTTCGGGGCAGTGATTTTTTCACATCTGCCAGTTTAGGCGCTGATTTTGGGGAATTACTAGCAAAGCAATTTTACCAAATGTGGGAGATTCTAGATCAACCTATCCATTTTGATTTAGTAGAAATGGGAGCAGGACAAGGTATCTTAGCATCCCATATTCTCAATTATATACAGCAACAATACCCAGATTTTTTGGCAGCAGTCAAATATATTATTGTTGAAAAATCACAAAGTTTAAAACAAGAACAACAACAACGGTTACAAGATTTTTCTGTAGATTGGTGTAACTTAGAAGAAATTCCCTCCAAATCTATTAACGGCTGCTTCTTTTCCAATGAATTAGTAGATGCTTTTCCAGTCCATCAATTTACTTTAGAAGCAGGGGAATTGCGGGAAATTTATGTCACGATTGGGCAACAATCGGAGGAAGAAAATTCTGCTTTACCTTTCGACTCCGCTCAAGGTAAACCTCTATTTATGGAAATAATAGGAGAACCATCAACACCACAATTAGGAGAATATTTTAAGTTAGTGGAAATTGATTTAAGCCAAAATACTTATGAAAATGGCTATCGTAGTGAAATTAATTTAGCAGCTTTGAATTGGTTGGGTATAGTGGCAGACTGCTTGGAACGGGGGTATGTGCTAACAATTGATTATGGCTACCCTGCTCATCGTTATTATAACCCCAGGCGATCGCAGGGAACTCTCCAGTGCTACTACCAGCATCGTCATCATGATAATCCTTATATCAATATTGGGCAACAAGATATCACTGCCCATGTTGACTTTACAGCCTTATCATCTTGGGGTGAACGGTGCGGACTCAAAAACATGGGTTGGACTCAGCAAGGGCTATTTTTGATGGCATTGGGAATAGGTGAAAGGTTAGCTGCACTCTCCTCTCAACAGCAACCAATATCACAGTTGCTACAACGCCGAGAAGGATTACACCAACTAATTAACCCGGGGGGATTAGGCAACTTTGGCGTTTTAGTCCAAAGCCAGGGACTAACTGAACAAGAAGCATCACAACCACTCCAGGGATTAGTCGTACCAGAGTAGAGATCAAAGAGAAAGGTTAAAAATCTCTTTAACAATCCTGTATTAGTCCTGATTGCACTAGCATAACAGAGATGACATTTAAGTCAAAAATCTACCCAAGAGAAATAATTATGAATGCTCATGATCTGTTAGTGCTAGTAACTCTACTTTCCCCCGGACTCTTACTTTCCGTCATCATTATGGTGACTTTTGCCGCTGGAGGCTAGTACCGCTTCGCGGAAGTCAAAAGTCAAAAGTCAAAAGTCATAAGTCATAAGAGGAAAGAGAAAGAAAAAGGAAGAGGAAACGGAAAGGACTTTTTTTATTTATTCTTTCACTTTTCTTTCTCCTGACTCCTGACTCCTGACTCCTGACTCGGTGACTTCTTCTACTAACAACTGACCACTGACAAAGGAACGTAAAACATGAAGGTGGCATTTCTGGGAACTGGATTGATGGGACTACCGATGGCTCAAAGGTTATTAGCTACCGATATAGAACTAATTGCCTATAATCGCACCCCAGAAAAATTAGAACCGCTACGGAAAGCAGGGGCGCAAATTGTGACGAAACCCCGCGAAGCCATCCGTGCTGCTGACTGTATCGTGCTAATGCTTTCTAACGCCGCAGCTATTTATCATGTACTTCTGACAGATACTTCTTGGCATACTTTATCAGGACGCAGCATCATTCAAATGGGGACAATTAATCCCTTAGAAAGCCAAGAAATCAGAGATACAGTAGTTGCGGCTGGTGGTGAATATATAGAAGCACCTGTCCTCGGTAGTATTCCCGAAGCTAAAACTGGCAAATTAATTGTCATGGTAGGTGGAGAGGAAGAACAATATCAGCGTCATTTAAAGTTACTCCAACATTTTGGCGAAAATCCTGTATATATAGGCGCTGTGGGTTCGGCATCAAACCTCACCCTGGCGCTCAATCAACTGATTGCTTCTCTCACAACTAGCTTTGCTCTGAGTTTGGCATATATCCAGTTGCAAGGCATTGATGTTGATTTGTTTATGCAGGTTCTGCGCGAAAGTAAACTTTATGCGCCTACTTTTGATCAAAATTTGCGGCGAATGTTAGATGGCAATTATAATAACGCCAACTTGCCGACAAAACAACTGATCAAAGAAATAGATTTATTTATCTCGGAAGCAAAATCCTTGGGTTTGAATCTCAACAGCATTGAGGGTGTAAGGCAAATCTTACACGCAACTATGAAAATGTCCTATCCAGAAGATGATTATTCATCCGTATTTCCAGCAATTCGGGAATGGGGTGAAGTCAGTGGAGGTTGAAAAAGAATGTAGAGACGTTCCATGGAAAGTCTCTACAAGGATTATGACTAAAACGGGATGTCATCTGGATCGGGTTCTGGCGTAACTCCTACAGGGGATGGAGACTGCACAGGGGCGGGTTGGTATGTCGGTTGAGAGGGCGCTACCTGGGGCATTGGGGCTGATGTCGGATAGTTTGATTCATAATTAGTCTGGCTGTAGGTTGGTGGCGCTACAGGGGTTTCATAGGCTGGTGTGGTTCTCGTGGCTGCTGGTGGTGAACTGGTATAAGTACCTTGTCCGATGGCGTGAATCCTTTGGACTGTTAATTCTGCGCGTTTTTCCTTAAATCCTTCGGGGCGATCAATTGTATTCATGCCTAAGCGCCCTTCAATAATAACGCGATCGCCCTGATGATAACTTTGGTGAATCTCTTTGGCTAAATTTCCCCAACCTACGACTTTTAAAGGATGCGTTGGATCTTCTGGTTTTGCTCCCGCGACATGAACGATCATTTCTGTAACTTCTAACCCATCTGGTGTGTGACGCAGTTGGGGATTATCGTAAATTTCTGCCATCAAAATACAACTGTTCATTGTCTTCTCCTGATTTTTAATACTTTTTCTCACGGTGAATTTCACCTCACGAGAAAAGTCAAGCATAATTAGTTAGGGCAATCATCACACGGATCATTGTTTTTCTATATTACACCTGACTAGAACGAGCATTATGTTTTGTCTGTATAGAACAATTGTACTATATTACGGTCTGGACTGTGATTTATATAATTAATTGGATTTATGTGATTGATAGTTCTGTTTGTTACAGGTATCGCAATTGGCTTTGATTGAAATATCTCATTCGCTCAAGTCTGCTCTTTTGAAGATGAGATGTAGACACAACAAAATTGTTGTGCTATTATTAATCATAGAAAAATTTCGTTGTATTCAACTGCAAAATTCTTCTAGTAACACCGATATATTAATCTAGGAATTATTATCAAAGTCTTGTAAATAACAAGCCAATGTTTTATTTCTGTTTAAGTATAATCGGTTGATTTTAATGGATATTATCTGGAGGTCTTGATTTATGAGATTCGCGCAATCTTTACTAAAAATTAATTATGATTTTTATATTCGACCAAAATGGCTATTTGCCACCCGGTATTCATTTGGCTACTTGGGAGGAAATTGAAGAGTATCTAGCTTACAATAAACGCCGAAAAAATCTTTTATCTGGACTCAAACAAGGGTGTGAGATATTAAGGCAATGCGGTTGTGAGAGAATTTATATCGGTGGAAGTTTTGTAACTACTAAAATACGTCCTAATGACTTCGATGTTTGTTGGGAAGATGATAAAGTAGATTTTAAACTCTTACAAAAACTAGACCCCGTTTTGCATCCTAGTAGCAGAAGATTGGCACAAAAAAATAAATATGGTGGTGAGTTTTTACTTGCTAACATAACTATTGAAGATCCATTTACTACTTGTTTAGAATTGTTCCAGCAAGACCGTAATGGCAATATCAAAGGTATAGTAGCAGTTGATCTGTAAGGATAGGGTGCAAAATACTTTTTGCTGCTTTTGATTATTAAAATTCAAAATTAGCAATATAAAACAGTAAGATAAATTGGCATTATCTAATTAATTTTTATTATTAGGTAATGCCATTCTTGAACAAATGAGTTATGGGTTAAACATTATGATTTTCAATGAATGGCAGTACAGTATTACTAAAGCACAGATGAAGAAATTTGAGTTAGCAATGACTCAATATGCTAGTAAACCAGTTCCAGAAGATGAAAACCAAAAGCTACGCCATGAGGCTCGTATTGATTCACTACAAAGCCAAATTGAGGAGTTTACTGAAGAGATAGAAGAGTATGAAAATCTCAAAAACAATCAAGGTAAAATTGAGCGATTGCAATATGATAGTTTAGAAAAATTACCAGAAGCACTCATCAAAGCGCGGATTATTCGCGGACACACTCAAGAGAGTTTTGCCAAACTTTTAGGAGTTAAACCTCAACAGGTGCAACGTGATGAAGCAAATGGATATGCTAGTGCTAGTTTGACAAAACTTTTGAAAATTCAACACACTCTCAATTTAGAGATTCGGGAAGAAATTATCTTTAAATAAATAAGTGTTAATTTAGTTTAACTCCCATATCTACACCATCACTTTTCAATTGTCCATCTTCCATGTAAATAATCCGATCAGCTATATCGAGAATACGGTTATCATGGGTGACTAATAAGATAGTACAGTTTTGTTCTTTTGCTAGAACTTGCATTAATTCCACCACATCGCGTCCAGATTGTTTATCTAATGAAGCTGTCGGTTCATCTGCTAATACTATTTTGGGATGACTGACTAAAGCGCGGGCTATAGCTACCCGTTGTTTTTGTCCACCGGATAAATTCTCTGGATAGGAATTAATATGTTCTCCTAAACCGACGTGTTCTAACATCGCTGTAGCTGTAGCATTAATATCGCCATTGAGATGATTTTCATGTAACTCCAAAGACATTCGCACATTTTCTTTGGCTGTTAAAAAACTCATCAAATTATGTGCTTGAAAAATATAACCAATTTGGCGACGCAATTTAGTTAATTGCCCTTTTTTTGCACCAAAAATTTCCTGTCCTAATATTTGTAAACTGCCATTTTGGGAAGAACGTAAACCCCCCATTAATGATAATAGGGTAGTTTTGCCCGAACCAGATGGACCAGTCATAATGACAATTTCCCCCGCATTAATCTCTAAATTAATGTCGAATAATACTTGTTTTTGCAACGCACCTTTACCAAAATAATGATTAAGATTACCAACAGAAATAACCGTTTCTGAAGTAGAAATAACTTGAGAAGGAATAGTTGTAACTTCCAATGACATAGTTCCTTACCTTTGCGTGAGATATAAAAATTGTAACTTTAAAAAATATCCGCCGGATCAGCAGAACGGAGTTTTCGCATCGCTATTGCGCCAGAAACAGTACACATAATTACTGTTAAGAAAAAAACATTAATTGCCCGATCTACCTTCATATATATTGGTAAAAGAGTTGCGGCAAATGTAACTTGATATAACCCAAAAGATAGGAAAAATGCAGGTAAATAACCTAATGCAGCTAAGAATAATGCCTCTTGCAATAAAACTCGCAATAGATAATTATCGGTATAACCCATTGCTTTAAGAGTAGCGTATTCTGGTAAATGATCGGAAACATCAGAATACAGCACTTGATAAACAATGACAATACCAACAATAAAACCGACTATTACACCCAAACTAAAAATAAACCCAATCCCTGTCCCCTCAGCCCAATAAGTTTTTTCTTTTTGGGCAAATGTTTCGGGAGTACCAACTTCAACAAAGGGTTTTTGAGGATCTGGATTTAATCCTATTTGCAGTTGTTTCCTAACTTTTTCAATATCAGCACCAGGTTGAAGAGTAATTAAACCAACTTCAATTTGATCAGCTTTGCGAGTAGAAAATAACTGCAAAAAAGTAGAATCACTAACTACTACATTTCCATCCGCAGCAAAGGAAGCACCATTTTGAAATAAACCCTTAACACTGACATTCTTTCCGCTTAATTCGGCGTTAAATTTCCCAGTTTCTCGAAAAATCTTGCCAATCTCTCCATATTCTGGACGACTGGCTTCATCAAACAAAACTTGATTCAATTGTTTAAGATTATCTTTTTTGGCTTGAAGTTCAGGAAACTTTAAACCAGGTGTAGCCGGATCTACACCCCAAACTAAAATAGAGCGATTCATTTTTGTTTCAGGGTTGCGCCATTGTCCCGTACTAATGTAAATAGAACTAACTGATTTTACACCGTTATAACTTAATGTTTGATAAAGTCTTTCTCTAGAAAAGCTTTTGACTGAAAGTAGGGTTTGAAATTGAGGATTTATTAAGACTAAATCTGCTTGTAAATTGCGGTGAGGTTGAATAGCAGCATCAAATAATGCACTTTCAAAACCCATCTGAATAAATATCAGCATATCTGCGAAGGTAATTCCCGCAACTGCAACCACTAGCCGGGTTTTTTCCTTCATTAATTGTCGCCAAGCTAGGGGCGTTTTCCGAAAGATTTTATTAATCATGAGTTTTTTTATGCATCTTGATGAGAAATTAATTACAATTTAATTGCTGTTTGCACTTGCAAATTGGTTAAGCCAGAAACTTTTTTGCTATCTTCAGGATTGAGGCGAATTTTTACTTCGATAATGCGACTGTCTAAATTTTCTCCTGGTTGATCACTAAAAACATTTTGGCGTTTGACTTGTAAACCAATTTGTTGGACTACACCTTTTAATTCTCCAGTAAATCCTTGACTGGTAATTATGGCTTTTTGTCCTAATTTTATCTTACTAATATCAGTTTGATAAACTTCTGCTACTGCCATCATTGTGTTAGTTTGGGCAAAGTCAGCAACCCCTGGGTTATCAATTTTTTCACCGACACGGGCATGAATTTTAATAATTTGTCCCGTCATAGGAGCGCGAATATAAGCTGCTTCTAGTTCAGTTTTTGCACGTTGCAAATTAGCGATCGCACTTTCAACTTCTGTTCGTGCTAACTGCACATCTACAGGACGAATTTCGGCAATACTATTGAGTTTACCTTGAGTTTCACTAATTTCTTTATTGCTAGTATTATTAATACGATTCAGGGCAATTTTAGCTTCTGATAATTGTTTATTAGCTGTAGTATTAATCCGCTTGAGAATAGCTTGGGATTCACTTAATGTCTGTTTAGCAGTTTCTACATTTAAACGTTTACTATCAATTACAGAATTAGAAATTGCCCCTTCAGAAAATAACTGTTGATAGCGTTGATATTCTGATTCGGCATTTTTGAGTTCTGCGGTTAGTTTATTAATAGTTGCTGTTTGGGCAATTCTATCACCTTCCCATTGGGCTGATATCCGAGCAATATTTTCCTGTTGGGATTGTTTATCTCCTGCATATTGTGCCTTAATTCTCTCCACAATTGCTGACTGTTCTTGAATTTCTCCTGATTTAGCCCCAGCTTTAATTTGTGCAAGTTTAGCTTTAGCAACTTCGACTTGTTTCATGCTTTGAATAACAGCATTTTTTAACAGATCACGAGATTGTAAAATGGCAATTACTTGACCGACTTTAACATTATCACCTTCTTTAACTAATAGTTGAGAAATGCGATCGCCATCTAATGCTAAAGGTGCAGATAATTTAATTACTTCTGTTTCTGGTTCTAATCTTCCTAAAGCAGTAACTATTTCAGCGATAGGAACAATTGGTTTTGATTCATTTACAGAAGTTTTACCCATTTGTCCGAAATTAGAAACTCCATAAATAATAATTCCTACTGGAATCGTAGTAGCCGCAAGCATTAAACCAATCAAACCTGGACTTGGGGACTTGAACGACAGTTTGTAACTCATTTTCACTACCTCATCACAAAATAAATTTATCGGTATTTATTGGTGGTTAATTATTAATTTTAACCTCAGCTTTTTGCTGTAAATATGCTGTAATCATTTCTCCCAAAAGCTGGCATTGTTGAGGGAAATCAATGTTCTCATTACCCCATAATTTCTCCAAAACAACACCATTCACGAAACTTAAAACAAAAGATGCTAATACTACGTCCCTAACACCTAATAAATCACAGGCTACTTGCTGACATCGTTGATTTGCACGCTTAAAAACAGTGCTATTAGTTAGCATTATTTTTGAGTCTTGATGTTGACAAAAATCAACCCATACATAAGTCCATTTAATTAAATAATCCTCATTTTTAACAAGGTATTGACCCAAAGTTTCCATCAATTCTAATAAGTTATTTTTTCCTCCAAATTCTGTTAAAGCTGTAATGATATCCTGCTGACTAATTTCTTCCACCAATTGCTCAAACAAAGCTTGTTTGTTGGGAAAATAATGATATAGCGTACCTGTGGAAACCTTTAAACTCGCAGAAATCTGCCGCATAGTAATCGCTGCATAGCCTTTTTCAGCAAACAAATCAAAACATTTACCGAGTAATTCTTTCCGGTATTGTTCGTGATTAACAATTTTCGGCATAACATGGCTTGTTCCTCACTATGGGGGCTATCTGTTTTTATATCGAACGCTTGTTATATTAAATAATATAATAAACCTAAAGTGTTTGTCAAGATATCTTTACAAATTCAGATATCCTGATTAAAATGGTGTTTTTACCTGTAAGTGGAAGATTTTTTCTACATGAGGATGCTGAAACCTCAACTCTCTTGCGTGCAGATATAATCTATCAGTATCACTATGATAACCATAGAGTTTATCCCCCAAAATTGCCATTCCCAGTCCTCTTGTATCAGCAGCATGAACCCGTAATTGATGAGTCCGTCCAGTCAAAGGCACAAATTCAACACGGGTATAATCTCCTTCTCTGTTCATAACGCGGAAGTGAGTTAAACTAGGTTTACCTCGTGATAAATCCACTTCTTGATAAGGACGATGATCAGGATTTCCCCACAAAGGTAAATTAATTTCACCTTCATTAATAGCTAGAGAACCTGTCAGCAAAGCTTCATAAACTTTATGAATTTGTCTTTGTTGAAATTGTTGACTTAATTGAGAATAAGTAACTGGATCTTTAGCTATTAAGAGAATCCCGGAAGTATCTTGATCTAAACGATGTACCGCGATTATTTCTTGATTATATAGATGACGTAAACGACTAATTACACTATCTTGATTATGAAAATAACGACCGGGAACAGATAACAGTCCTGATGATTTATTCACAGCAATTAGCCATTCATCTTCATAAATTATTTCTACTTGATTTGGCTTTAATCCTGATAGCAAAAATCCCATTAATGGCTGACATCTTTCCAAGCAAGCACCATAAAATTCTCCAGAAACCTTATTTTCTATAGAAGAATTACCCCACCAAAATTCAGCCATTGCTAAAGGTTTTAATCCATGGGTTGCTGCATAATGTAATAATTTAGGAGCGCAACATTCTCCTGTTCCGGTTGGTGTTCCTGCTGGTAATAATTGCTGTAAAGATAGAGATTGTCCTTGAAAATTAGTTAAGCTATAAGCAGCGTGCATTTCTGTTTGTAATTGCCGAGATAGTTGTTTCCGCTGTTGTTTGAGTTCTGTAATCTTCCTATCTGCGGACGTTATAATTTGCTGTAAAGGCTGTAAAATTTCATTTTGATGGCGTTTAAGATTTCGGCGGTCAATTCCCTGCTGACGGCTTTCTGCTTCTAGTTTTTCCAAAGCAGTTGTGAGAGATTTATCTGTGAGAGTTTGATAAAATTCTTGACGTTGTTTGTGTCGTTGCTGTTTGCTATGATCATGATGTAAGCTCATAGTTTGTAACTGTTGGGTATATTCAACGGACAGAGTTTTATATTCTGCTCTTTCGGGAATTTGTTCAAGGGTAATAATTTCTTGTTTAATTGCTGCTAACTTTGCTAAAATCTGAGTTTCTAATAAAGCCACTTCCTCTCTACCAGGAATTGGTAACACCCAACCTGTAACCATACTATTACCATTTAATAAACCGGAAAATGCTTTAATAACTCTTTGTTCACCATTGGGTAATTCAACTAACAAAATACCATACATTTTTCCCTCATGGGAATAAAGATGATTTTGTTCAAGTTGCTGCATGAGACTATCAGCTATAGCTTCTGCTAAAGGTGTGCGGGGTAATCTCAATATTTCACCAGTTTGGGGACATTTTCCTTCATAGTAATAGTTAGGCTGTGCGGAATAAATGATAAAATTGGATTCGATAAAGTCTGAAAGCGGATGAAGAAGAATCATAAAATGTATATAGTATGATAAATTATTTGATAGTTAACAAATTTTTGTTTAAGTTGTTTGTTTTAATTGGGAAGCTTTTTTTGGTATGGATGTTAGATGTTAGTATATTTTACAATACCTTTGATTATTCTCACACCAGAAATTATCAATAATCCCGTCGGCAATTTTATCATTATTTTGGTATTTTTGTTTTTACCATTTTTTCTCATATATTTTTTTGTAGATGAGGATATGAAACTTTCCCGAAACCTGTGGGAACATCTTTGGGAAAATCCTGTGGAGGAAGTTTAGATAGGCTTTGGTTTGGACAATCTGTAGGTTGTGATCACAAAGTATTTGTTCCCATAGATAATTGTCAACACTCAGAATAAAAAATAAATGGTTATATTTAATTTAGCTTGTGTTAAAATAGTTATTTTTCAGAATTATACCAAATGCGTGATCCACAAAAGAACCACATTAAAATTGATCCGGCTACCCTGGTTTTAATCGGATCTGCTTTGATACTATTACCACTATTACTCGCTGGTTTTTTGGGGTAATTAGCTATCCGCAAAATTAAAAATTGGTTATTTCCATTGACTGAAAATAACCATAAACTAAGAGTAATTTGTTTTCGCAATATTTAAATATCAACATTGATATTTTCTATCTGTCTAGCTGCTTTCTCCCAAAGCTTTGCGGTTTCTTCATCATTCCAGTGAGTTCTCAGATTTTCCGCTTTTTTATGACATATCCGTTCTAGCATCTCTAAAATTGCAGCTAGTGTTAATTGCTCGACTAACCCCTCTAAAGCACTCATGTATTCTTTCATGACAGATACCCCTTTAATTTCTACTGGAAACTGAGGGAATTTTTTAAACTTCCTGAGTTCAAAATCAATACAAGAAGTATAAATTCTCGTCAATTAGTTGTGACTCTTCTATTATCTACCTCATCAGTTGAAGAATTTGCACTTCTTCTTGATTCTCTACATTTGCAGGAAGTAGAGTTGTAATCTACTTTTTGGAGTGAGTTAAGAATCTCTATTTTACCTAAAATTGTGAGATGCTGTACTAAGAGGTTGTTTGAAAAGTATTATATGAAACCCATAATCTCCAAAAACCTAACCCCCCTCCCCCCCTTCCCTACAAGGGAATGGGGGTTTTAAAGCCTCTCCCCTGGTAGGGGAGAGGTTTGGAGAGGGGTCTGTTTACACATTAAAAACTTTTAAAACATCCTCTAAGCTGGGATTTCGTGATTTATAGAATTTTATACTTTACAAATACCCTTTGATACTTAAAACACAATATACTGATATAATTATTACATGACAAGATTCATTCATGATCAATTTGCTAAGGACTATTTAGAGGAACTTCTCAAAAACTATGGAGAAGTTCAAGCGCCGAGTCGTGTAGCGGGAGAAGTCAGAGAAATTGATGTTTACTTTTCTCCCTATCCTCAAGCAAATCCTAATTTACAACTTTTAGGTTTATTAGGTAAATTTGCATCTACTCCCGCGATTTTTGAACCTTATCGCAATCCGGCATCATCTGATGAGATTTGTGATTGTTTGTTAAAATTATTAGAAGTAAAGGGAGTGTTAAAAAGAGAAGCGAAACGCAATAAAACTAATCTTCAAGAATCAGAAATTCCGAAACTGTGGATACTTACTCCGACAGCATCACCAGAGATATTATCTGGCTTTAATACTACCTTAAAAACTGACTCTTTACCAGGAATATACTATTTAGGGGCAGCGTTACGTACAGCCATAGTAGTTATTCATCAACTACCACGGACGGAAGAAACTCTTTGGATTAGAATGTTAGGAAGAGGAAATGTTCAAAAACAAGCTATTGAGGAACTAGCAGAATTAACAGTAAACCACCCATTTAGGAGAATCACGCTAGAATTATTGTACAACCTGCAAAAACACCTGGGAGTCAATCAAGAAACCGAAGATAGGGAGATAATTATGAGATTAGCACCATTGTATCAACAGGATAGAGATTTAGCGGTTCAGGAAGGGAAAATTGAGGGGAAAATTGAAGGAGAAACTTTGTTAATTATCCGGCAATTAAATCGTCGTATTGGAGAAATTAATTCAGAATTAATTGCCAAGATTCAAAAATTATCACTTGAGAAATTAGAAATGTTGGGAGAAGAATTATTAGATTTCACCAAACTTGATGATTTAGAAAGCTGGTTAAATCAAAATCAAGAATAATGTAGTTGGGCTTGAGTTCTAAAATTATCTTAGGCTTTAGCCCAACTACAAACTAACTAATTATTAGAGATCATTGTTCCCAGAGCAGCTATCAACTTATCCACGCTTTCAGGACGACTATTAAAACCCATTAAACCTACACGCCAAACCTTGCCAGCAAGTTCACCCAAACCGCCGCCAATCTCAATATTATGCTCAACTAACAACTGCCTGGCCACAGATTTACCATTTACCCCTTCCGGAATACAAACAGTAGTTAAAGTTGGTAGCCTGTATTCCTTTTCAACGTGCATCTTTAAACCCATATCTTCCAATCCTTCCCACAGATACTCGACATTCTTTTGATGACGTTGCCAACAACTAGCTAAACCTTCTTCCGCCACTAAACGCAAAGCTTCCCGTAAACCATAATATAAATTAATCGGTGCAGTGTGGTGATATGTGCGTTCAGTCCCCCAATATTTCCCCAACAATGTCATATCTAAATACCAATTTGCCACTTTAGATTGACGCTTCTGCAACTTCTCCATTGCCCGCCCACTCATTGTAAACGGTGACGCACCTGGAGAACAACCCAAACCCTTTTGACTACAGCTATAAGCCAAATCAACGCCCCACTCATCCAAAAAGATGGGAACACCACCCAAACTGGTAACGGTATCCACTAACAACAAAGTTCCATGTTGACGACATAACTCACCCACACCTTCTAAGGGTTGACGAGCGCCGGTGGAAGTTTCTGCATGAACTAAAGCCAAAATTGCTGGTTTATGGGTGGCTACTGCGGCGCTGATTTCCTCTAAATTGAAAACTTGTCCCCAAGGTTTAGTAATAGTTCTGACATCTGCGCCATATCTGCCCGCCATATCTACCAAACGATTACCGAAATAACCAGCCACACCAATTAATACCACCTCACCCGGTTCTACAGAATTAGCTAGAGTGGCTTCCATTGCGGCTGTACCCGTGCCACTGACGGCGATAGTATGGGGGTTTTCTGTTTGCCATGTGTAACGCAACAGAGATTGAATTTCATCCATGAGGGTTAAAAAAGCCGGATCTAAATGTCCCACTGGTGTGGTATTCATCGCCTGTAATACCTCTGGATGGGCATTGGAGGGACCTGGACCCAATAGGAGACGGTGGGGAACATCTAGGGGTTCAAGTCCTAGACGCTGACTATCGTTGATGGAAATGGTGGATGTCATAAACTTAATTTATGTGAGATGAAATTGTAATTAATCGCATCATATAGCGGTATGTGGTCAATGAGTATGCCGAAGTGCGACTAATTAATTAAGTTCCATATTTTCTCTCGCGCTATTCAATTATACGTTTTGTTAAAAATAGAAATCTCTATAATCTTGTTTTGTTCTCTGTTATCCAAATTGATTGGTAACATATTCCATCACATCGTTTGGCATTGTGAATCCGTTTCCATTGAATTCAATCAAAGATAGCAATTTCAAACTCTCTAGTATTCCCAATAGTTTCTGGGAAGTGACAGGGGGAATAATCTCGTTTATTAATTCTGGCATTAATATGGGTTTGCGGTGAATTGCTAAGGAATAGATCACGGTTTTTTCTAAATCTGATAAGCGTTGAAATTGTTGATCTAATAAATCGTAAATATCGCCAAAGACGGTGATACCGTGGGCTAAAAAAAGATCAATTTTGCTAGAAAATAGAAAATGAATAGTAGTGGCAACAATTTTCAGCATCAGGGGATTTCCGCCATAGTGATTATGTAATATTTGCCATTCTGCTTGAGTTTCGTCAATGCCTTCTGACTGAAAAATCTTGAGTCCGTCTTCAGGAAGCAGCCCTTTCAAGATCAGTGATTTAATCAAATTGGCTTTTTTCTCTAGTAGACTAAATGCGATCGCTGGTTCTCAACTGATGATAATTAAACAACTTTGGTGGGTAGACTCCCCAATTGTTCTAATTAGTTGTCCATAGCCTTCAAATCCTTCTCGATATGATCCCCCTCGTTCTCCCCATTGCAGAATGGATTCTAGATTATCCAAAACCAGCAAACAACGAGTTTGATGGAGATACTGCATTAACTTTGATATTAATTGATCTGGAGATTTTGGTAAATTAATGGCTTTCTGGTCAGAGAGGATGTGAATTAGATCAGTTAAGGTTTCTTCTACTGTTGGGGTATGATGAAGAGATAGCCAAATGACATACTGAAATTCTGATGATGACGAGTCTGTGCTGTTGGTAAAACCTGCCATTAACTTGGCTATGAGGCTGGTTTTGCCCATACCACCCATACCTAAGACCATGATTAATTGACAGCGATTAACCTGAATCCATTGGTTCAATGTTGCCAGTTCTGCGGTGCGTCCATAGAAAACGGAGACATCGGGGGCTAAACTATAATCCCCATAAGGCTGAATTGGAGGCTGTAGAGGTGATTGATAATCATCAGCCTCTAGCACAAGATTAAATGCTTTGAAACATTTGACTAGAGACTTTTTATCAACTCTGACATTGCAGTTAAAAATTTTGCATAAGGTATGAGAGTCTAATTCAGTCTGAATACTGAGATTATCAAGGGTAAATCGCTTGCCGTTATTTTCAGCATATTCCTTTGTTTTTATGGCGTTCTCAAGTTTATTTAAACCTTGAATCGTGAGGATTGACCCACGTTTACGTTTTCTTGGTAGATCCATAAGTGATAAATATAAATTTTTTTAAGCAAAGCCAAATAGGGCAAGAGAATTAACTCTAACCGCCGGAAAAATGACTGATTTCCGGGAAAACTGTATTAATCTGACAAGAGTATAAAGATACAACTAAGAGATTGAACAGAGTATAGCGATTGCTAAATGTGTTTATTAATACAGCATTTTGCAAAAAGGGGAAGTTTTAACAATTTGAAATAATTCTGCGGTCTATTTTGCTTACAATCTCAACGCTTGAAAGGATTGTGGTAGAGGAGTCGGAGCGATCGTTTGTCAGGATTTTTAAGTTCCTTGCTTAAGTTGGCAAACTTCCATTGCTTGAGAGGGATTGTAAAGTATACTCTCTTACCATGTTTCAAATACTGAAACTTTTACGCAAAAGCGAAATGACATGACATCAAAAACTCCCAGACCTCGCCGTAAAGTTTTAGGTGCAGCATTTACAGGTGCTTTAGTGACATTAACAGTTTTTGTTCTTAACACTTACGTAATTAGTGATCCGGATAAAAAAGTTACTTCTGATGCATCGGCAGCAGCAACAACTGTGCTTTCATCTCTTATTGCTTATCTAATTCCACCTGATCCCAACGAAATTACTACAGTTGATGAAGATGGAAACACAAAATCAGCACTTAAACAATGAGGAGTTGGTAATAAATATCCTAAAATTGAAATTGAAATTTATGAGACTTTTGAGATGATAAATGAATGCTAGACTATTTTAGTCAAATCATGTATTCGTTTGTGTGATTTTTGCAAAATCAACCCTAAAAAAAAGGAAATAAACAATGAAAGTATGTATTGATCCAGGACACGGTGGAACAGATCCAGGAGCAATTGGAAAAGATCCATTTGTATTGAATGAAAAAGACGTTAACTTGTCTATTTCTTTACTTTTAAAAAAAGAACTGGAAGCAAACGGACATACAGTTTTCTTAACAAGAGATACAGATATTTCTGTGTCGTTGGGCAGTAGAGCTTCATTTGCAAATCAGAAGAATGTAGACATTTTTATTAGCATCCACTGTAATTCATACTCCAACAATAGTGCGGAAGGTATCGAAACATGGATATTCTCAGGTTCAAATGCAGGAAAAAACCTAGCGGAACCTGTACAACAAAGTTTGATCTCAACTTTTTCAACTCATAGAAATAGAGGAATTAAAGAAGCAAATTTTCAAGTGTTAAGAGAGACAGAAATGCCAGCTATTTTAGTAGAGTGTGAATTTATTAGTAATCCCACACAACTACAATTTTTGTCAAATAATAACAATCAAAAGAAAATAGCACAAGCGATTGCATTAGGTATCTAAATTTAATTAGTCTCTCTAAATCAAGGGTTTTTCCAATTTGGACAAGGTATTGGTCAACAGACATAAAAACTTAAAATAAACACAACAATCTACGAGGAATTTACAACTATGACTACTGCACAACAAGTTATTAAATTCGCAGCCAATGAAATCGGTTACAAAGAGAATCCCCCAGAATCTAACAACAACAAATTTGGTATTTGGTATGGGATGAATCGTGAGCCTTGGTGTGCCATGTTTGTATCCTATTGTTTACACAATACTGGATTACCTTTAAAAATTACTACTAACAAAGGTTTTGCTTATTGTCCTTTCGGTATTAAATGGTTTAAAGAGCAAGGTTTGTGGCATACAAGTAACCCTAAAGTCGGCGATATTGTCTTCTATGACTGGAAAAATGATGGAGTTTCAGATCACGTTGGTATTGTAGAAAAAGTCAATTCTGACGGCTCTATCGTTGCTATTGAAGGGAATACTTCTGTAGGGAATGATTCCAATGGTGGACAGGTTATGCGACGCACAAGGCGTGGAAACATTGTGGGTTATGGTAGACCAAATTATACATCGGGTGACGATGTTACCCCTCTTCCTCCTCATCCATTATGGACAGGACGGTATATCTTCCTAACCAGTCCCTACATGGAAGGGAGTGAAATACTACTGTGGCAGCGGCAGATGATTCACCGGGGATGGAATCTGGGTTCTGGTGGCACTACTGGCAAGGGAGACGATAGCGTTTTTAGCGAACGCGATCATGAAGTATTAATCAAGTTTCAGCAAGAAAAGGGACTGGAGGTTGATGGTAAAATCGGACCTCAATCCTGGAATGCAGCATGGGAAGCGCCTATTACTGAGGATTAGACTGATCTCCATATCCTCATGAGATTTTGTTCAATCCACAAATGATTTCCTTGCTCATACTTGAATTTTAATCAGTATGGCTTGGAAATCAAGATATTTTCTAATGATTGCGATCGCTCTCCCCAATCAGATAAAGAGCGATACCCTCAGTCAACGCCCTAAATAGCATTAATCACCGTATTTCCGGCCGCGCCATTCTTTGGGAGTGTGAAATGCAGATAAAAAGATGCGTAGCACCGCTAAAGGGTCAGCTAAAGGAGAAAGCCAGAATAACCAACCACCGTTGGCATCTTGACGATCATAAGAGGGAGCGATCGCTAATAATAAAGCAAAGCGAATTACCAGCAAAAATATATTCAATCCTAACAACAACATCGCCGGCAATGAAAGCACCAAACTAGGAAGCAACAAATAACCCAATAAAGTCAAAAGAGGTAAACCCTGCACCGCAGACAATAACCATAAATCCCCCCAAATCTGAGCAGGAGAAGCAGCATCCTTCAAATCTAAGCTGCGTCCCCATTCATTCCAAGTTTCTAACGCCCCCTCATACATCCTCACCCTTAGCACCTTAGCACCATCTAAAAAGCCCACCTTAAAGCCTTGAGAGGCAATATTCCGCGCCAAAGTCACATCATCACAAAAAGAACCTTTAGCACTGCTATAGCCATCCACAGCCCTTAATACAGACCGACGACATAAAAAACACTGACCATTAGCCATCACCCGTTCCGGTTGTTCAGTATAAATACCCGTAGGATCAAATCTATACAGTAACGTCATCAACAAAGCCGGTTGTAACCAACATTCCCCCGGATACTTGAGAATAAACTGCGGTGATAATGATACTAAATCATAACCTTGGGCGATCGCAGTTTTCACCAAACTCGCCACCAAACCAGGATGGGGTTGAATATCTGCATCCATGCCCAAAAACCATTCACTCCCCTCAGATGTGAATAAAAAGCCATTATGCAACGCCCAAGGACGACCAACCCAGCCAGGGGGTAAAGGGTCATCTGTGATCACCCGAAAGCGGGGGTCTGTTATTTGTGCGGTTTTCACCAAGTCGGGAGTACCATCTTGTGAGCGACTATCAACAACAATAATTTCCCGAACTTCGTAACTTTGGCGACTCAAACCCTCTAACAGCGGACTAATCCGTAATGCCTCATTTAGTGTCGGTACAACCACACTCACAGTTCCCAAAAGTTCTGGTGTCGGTTGTTGTGGTTCGAGGGCTGGATAACGTCCTGGACCTTTGAGCAACCGGGAAAGTAAAATGGCTGTTGCAGGTACTTGGATAAGTAGCAATAGAAGCGGAATAATATTTAGCAATTTTAACCCTGACTTTTTTCTATAAACTAGCTAGTTTAGATTTTCGCGCAATTTAGGCAAATTAACTTAACAGTATTGGAGTGATGCCAAAATTGACGCAATACTTTACGAGAAATAATGTGCTTGACACTCCCCGGTCTAAGAGGATGTTTTCAAAGTTTTTCATGTGTAAACAGACCCCTCTCCAAACCTCTCCCCGACCAGGGGAGAGGCTTTAAAACCCCCCTTCCCTACAAGGGAATGGGGGTTAGGTTTTTGGAGATTATGGGTTTCATATAATACTTTTCAAACAACCTCTTAGCTTTCTTTTTGTGTAATTGGGAAAGAGGTAATTGGCAGAATTTCTTCTCCTATTCCCTCTTCCCTCTTCCCTATTTGAAAGCAACCTTCACATTAGCAACAGCAACTTCTTGAGTAGCTGCTTCAATATTCACCGTTGCAGGTGTACTAGAACCTTTAGACCACAGCAGCACAGCCGGAGCTACACCCAGTGCCACACCTAGCAGTACAGGAATAGGAAACCCAGCGGCTAAACTCATGACTGTGGCAAAACCAAAGTTACCCAAATAAACCAATAAAGGTACATTTAGTTGGTAATGGTCTAACTTAACCGGGTTTTTGCTCCATAACAAAGCCGCTACAGTCATAAATAACGAACCAGTACCCATCCAACCCGCAAAGTTTTGATAAGGCATTCCAAAGAAAGCCCCCGGTTGGTGCCAATACCAGAAGGGAAGGGAAGTTTGACTCATGGCTGGGTCAAGCACAAAATCCCAAGAAGTGAGTAGTAAAGCCCCTAAACCAATAGCTCCCACGTGACGGAACAAGCTGGGTTTTTTATCTACTTCTAAACCCGCACGAGCCAACACATAAGAAACTAATCCCACATAAAACCAGGAAAGGGGAATTGTAAAAGGGACCAACCCGGAAATTTTATAACCCAGACCGCTCAAATAGCTATAGTAACCAAAGGGAAAGCCTGTGCTAGTTCCTAGTAATTCGCTAGTTAGGGAAATTGATAAAGATGGGATTAAAAATCCTAAAGCGCGTGCTAAACCTAAAGTTCGGTAAGCATAAAGGAACACTCCCAGCGCCCCCAAAATCATATATACCACACCACCACCCGCCATACTCCACTGCATGACGCTCTGTCCGACTTCTGATAAGCTAACAATTAGTTCAGCATTGGGAATAACAATCAATATCCCCAGCAGTCCAAATACCATAGAAACGATATGACCAATTAGGCATACGCGCTCGACGATAACAATTTGTCTCATGATCAATCCTTAATGATATGCCAGATGGCTATTCAACTGCTAACAGTTTACAAATATTTATGAACATATTTAACTAAATGTTGATCTTTATTCTCTTAAATTGGGAATTAGGGATGGAATTCAACATTTAGAAACCTGATGAGTTCAGTAAATCTGTGAAATAATCAATGAAACCGATACTGATTACATCAGTATAGAACGATTTGTAACTGAGTAAGGTACAGAACTTTTACATTTATCAACTGCTTAAAGCCCGTTTTATTCCTGACTCCTGCTATATGTCAATTTTGAAAAAGATACCTTGGTTTTCCTTAACACTTATATTACTGAGTTACAGTACATTGGGCTGGTTGATATTTGAAGAAAAGGCCCCGTGGTATGTACGGCTGATAACTGCGGTAACTATCCTGCTGTCCCTGATATTGCTCACTAACCCTTGGCTAAAACTAGATGATTATTCTCATATTTTCTTCAAGTCAAACGCTAGGACTTTTCTTGTGGCTATCTTAGCAGCTTTCCTATTTTTTCTAATGATTGCCTGGTTTCGGGTATTTCTTGATACTTTACTAATTTTGTCAGCGACCATCCTAGCCAAAATAGACTTTCAAACAGTTGGTTTAAAACCAGCACTAGCTTTTGGCTGTATATCTTTTTGCTCACTGTTAGGACTAGGAATAGGCGCACTTATCAATCACTACATTTAAAATTAGTCACTGGTCATTAATTAATTAATAACGAATGACCAATGACTAATAACGAATTAACCAGCTACAGCTTCTACGAGTTCTGCGGCTACTGCATAAACGCTAACTTTCTTCTGGCTTTTACCTCTTCTTTCAAAGGTAACTACACCGTCAATTAAAGCAAACAAGGTATCATCACTACCAATACCAACGTTGTTACCAGGGTGAACCTTAGTACCACGTTGACGGACTAGAATATTACCTGCGCGTACAGTTTGTCCACCATAACGTTTTACGCCTAGTCGTTGAGCATTCGAGTCACGACCGTTTCGCGTACTACCAGTTCCCTTCTTATGAGCCATGATTCCCTCTTTTCTATTTACTTTATTTATCCCAGGTTGCTAGTTATCCAGTTTAGGCTGGGAAAAAAGTAATTGGTAATTGGTAATTACTCTCTATCACCTTTTCCCCCTTGCCTAACTAGTAACTTAAACCTTTTTTTATGATTCTTCGGATGATTCGTCAGCGGTTTCTTCCACAAAGTCAGTATCAAGAACGGGAAGTTCAGGACTCGTTGGTGCTTCTTCGTAAGCTAAAACTTCGCCGTTGAGATTGATAGAATTAATCAAAAATCTGGTAATTTCCTGGCGATGTCCCCGTTTTTTGCGGGTTTTCTTTTTAGGTTTCATCTTATACACCAGGACTTTGCGACCTCTAAAGTGTCGCATAATTGTCCCTTCCACGGTTGCACCTTCTACTAAAGGTTGTCCAATGGAAACTGCGCCTTCGTGATGTACAAGTAATACTGCGTTGATGGTAACTTTTTCATCTGGTTCAGCGGTTAGTAGTTCAATGTCGTAAAAGCGACCTGCTTCTACTTTCATTTGTTTACCGCCAGTTTCAATAATCGCGTAAGTCATTAAATCGTCCTTGAGGTTGCCGTACAGGTAGCTGGCTATAATCTCCTGTAGAGACGCTATTATTTATAGCTTTGCCAGCTTTTGCAGTATGTCTACCTGATCCGAGCAGGAATTAGACAGACAATCTACTATATTACCTGATTGATGGTTAATCAGTCAACCTTTGAGAAAATATAATTTTATTTCTCGCTGATTTCCGAAAAGATAATTCTGGTGTTTGTAGTTAACCATGACACAGACGGAAAATTTTTTAACTAATCTGAGCAATTTAAATAGGGTTGCTCAGATTTTTTTACTATTCACTTTCAGATTTTTCATAAATAATTTAAGAAAATTGTAGGTTGGGTAGAGGGAGGTGAAACCCAACAAAATCGGGAGAACTTTAGTAGAAAAAGGTGATAACTGTTACGAATTATCAATTATAATTTAGTTAATACTGAAAATGAAAATTTAATTTTTATTAGATAAAGATGAAAAGAATTGAAGTTGAACAAAGAACTATTTTTGTGGGTTTAGCTGGTAGTCATGGTTATGGTTTAAATCGTCCTGAATCAGATTATGATTATCGTGGTGTATTTATTGCTCCTAAACGCTATTATTTAGGCTTTGATAGTATTGAACAAAAGGATTCTGGTTGGGATGAAACGGGGATATTTCCGTTTATAGATGGTAATGAAGATACGGTTATTTATGAATTAAGAAAGGTTATTCATTTATTAGCTGGTGCAAATCCCAATGTTTTAGAATTGCTGTGGTTAACGAATTATCCTTTTTTAACAAATGTCGGACAACATTTAATTAATCACCGTCATTTATTTTTGAGTAAAAAGGTAAAGCATACTTATTCTGGTTATGCTTTTGCTCAAATTAAGAAGATGGAAACTCATCGTAAATGGTTGTTAAATCCACCTACGAAGAAACCTCTTCCTGCCGATTTTGATATTATGGATGAAGTTCCGTTAAGCAAAGATGAGTTAAATGCTTTTTTGGAATATCTTTATCTTCTAATTAGGGGGAAAATTGAGTTTTTGGAAGAATCAGAACAGTTATATAAGTTGCTGACTGGGGATATTGATTTTAAAGGTGTTTTGAAACAGTACACTTTAGCAGATGAAACTTTAGCATATACCCAAAATTTAACTCATAGCCGTAAAGATTTTATTCGCCTTTTGCAAAAAAGTCAAAGTTATCAAATTGCTTTAAGAGAATGGAAGGCTTATATATCTTGGCAGGAAAATAGAAATCCTGCTAGAGCCGAAATGGAAAAAAAATCAGGTTATGATTTAAAACATGGAATGCACTGTATTCGATTACTACGCAGTGGATTGGAAATTTTGCAGCGGGGAGAAGTGACTGTAGATAGAAATTTAGCTGGTGATATTGATGATTTAAAGGCTATTTTGCGAGGTGATTATAGTTATGAGCAATTAATGAAAATGGCGGAAGATTTGGTTGCTCAAATGGATGTTTTTTATGATCAATCCAGTTTACCACATCGTCCTAATTTGGAGCAAATCAATGATTTGTGTATGGAGTTGGTGGAAATGCAAGGTTGGTAAAAAATCTGGAAATTGGAAAGATACCTGGGGTACGCTTCGTGGACGTGGCTAAATAAACAAAATTCAACTGCGTGGGTTATTTCATTAGTCCATGCAGGTTCGTTTAAATTGTACCAACATCTTTACGTAATTTTATATAAAAAAATCAAATTATTAGCCAAAAGTGGGAAATTGAGTCATATAATACATTTAATTTAGCAATACCTTGTCCAAATCGAAAAAAGTCTTGATTTGTAGGTTGGATTGAGGTACGAAACCCAACAAATGCGTCGGGTTGCGCTGTCGCTTAACCCGACCTACAAAAAATGGACAAGGTATTGATTTAGGAAACCCTCTTTATATCCCAATCAGATGACTACACGCCGGGGGAACAGGCAGGTGGTAAACCTAAATTTGCTAGTGATATTTATGCTGTGGGCATGATTGGTATTCAAGCTGTAACTGGATTAGTACCAGGACAATTTCAGGAAGACTCGAATACTGGGGAAATTATCTGGCGTAATTATGCCCAAGTTAGTGATGAGTTTGCAGAAGTTTTAACTAAGATGGTGCGTGACCATTTTAGTCAGCGTTATAAGAATGCAACTGAGGCGTTACAAGCACTAATTCCACCTGATAAAACTATTGTAATACCACCTCCACCCCCTAAAAAGTTTCCTACGAAAATTATGCTTGGTTTGGGTATGGCAGTGGCTATTAGTTTTGCTGGTGGTTATATTGTTAATCAGGTATTATCTTATCAAGCTGCTCTAACAGC
Source organism: Dolichospermum sp. UHCC 0352 (assembly GCF_009711925.1). NCBI lineage: Bacteria > Bacillati > Cyanobacteriota > Cyanophyceae > Nostocales > Aphanizomenonaceae > Dolichospermum > Dolichospermum sp. UHCC 0352. Next base: position 51,404 of record NZ_VIKY01000203.1, read on the forward strand.
AACAACAAAGAAAGCTGAGGAATTTTTAAAGCAAGGTAATGATAAACTTGATAAAAGAGATTCTCAAGGAGCTATTAATACTTTAACTGAAGCTATTCGTTTAGATCCTAAATTTGCTGAAGCCTATTCTCGTAGAGGAGTTGCTTACAGCAATATTGAAAACAACCAGAAGGCTATAGATGATTTACAAAAATCAGTAAAACTATTTGCTACACAAGGAAATAACTCTGCATCTAAACATGATCAGGGCAGAATTCGTGATTACTTGAAAGATTATCAAGGTGCGATCGCTTTATATAATGAATCAATTAATCTTGATCCTCATGATGCCAGAACCTACCAAAATAGGGGAATTGCCCATTACTCTTTAGGAGATAAACAAGCAGCCATAGCAGATTTTAACCAAGCTATCAAGATCAATCCTAACTTTGCCATTGCCTACCACCAGAGGGGAAATAGCCGTTCTGATTTAGGAGATAAACAAGCAGCAATAGCAGATTTTAATCAAGCTATTAAGATTAATCCTAACTTTGCCATTGCCTATAAAAACCGGGGATATATCCATTATGAATTAGGAGATAAGCAAGCAGCTATAGCTGATTACACCCAAGCTATCAAGATTAATCCTAAATATTCTAAAGCCTACCACGTTCTAGGATATATCCATTATGATTTAGGAGATAAGCAAGCGGCTATAGCTGACTTTCAGCAAGCAGTGAAACTTTACCAGCAACAGAAAGGGAATGAAGAATTGTTAAAAATAGCGCAAGATAGAATTAGAGAATTACAAAAATAGTGAAAGTATCTGTTCCATATCCCCTTATTACGCAATGTAATTATAATTAAAATATATCAACTAAACAAATATTAAAAAACAATTTCAATCAAGATGCCAAAATTAAATATTGGAAGAAAAATAAAACAACAAATGAGTAAAAGGGGTTGGACAGAAGAAATGCTGGAATTAGTTTACTTAAATCCTGGTAAAACGGAAAAAACAAGAGATAAAAGGTATAATATGGATGGTACAAGAAAAGATGATCCTGCTACTGTATATTACAGGAGTGATGGTGCATACATCGTCTGTAATGACATCACAGGTGATGTAGTTCAGGTAAGTGATATTAATGATCCTAACTGGATTGAAAAACAATACTAAATTAAATGTTGATTAATAAATATCAGGAATATTTTCACTAATAAGTAAATTCAGGAGTACAAACATGAAATTAATTGATAAATATCAAAAAACAGGATTTATTAAAGCTGGAGAATTGCTATTAACTCCTGCTAATGCACTGGAATTTATTAACGAAATTGCCGAAGGAAATATTTCCGTTTTAGGTGTAGATTTATGGTATTATATCAATAATCAAATATCCGAAGATCCTGGATCATTAGATTTAAGTGAAATTGATGATCCTCAACAAAGTGTATCTATAGCTAAACAATTTATTACCCATAATTTACCAAAAGGAACAGCTTTTGTTTCTTTGGTTTTGAGTGATTAAAATTAAAAGAATGCATTAGATAATTTAGAAGATTACTAGCAAAGAAATTAACCGACATCAAAAAACCTCTATAATCGCCATTACATAGAGGTTTACAAGCTAAACGGCTCATTTCCAGATTGGGCTTGGTTGTATTTTATGATATTACAAAAAGTTTACCCGCCAGGTAATTAATTGAGGTTATTAACTGGCTTTTGACCGGTAGCGACTGCTGTTTTGGGAATTTCAATGACTGGGTTATTTAAAGCCACCATTAAAGGCGAATCTGTGGCTGTTGGTGTTAATTCTGTTGGTTGTGTTGTGGCTATTTCTACCATTCTGGAATTACCTGGGAATAAACCAGATATTGTTCCCAGAATACAAGCCGCAGCGGCTGCACCACCTAACATCCAGTTCAAGCGGTAACGGCGATTAACACGCGTTAAAACTTGGTTAATCGTTACCTCTGATGACTGAGCAGTTGCGGGAACAGGGATGTCATGTAAACCCTTTCTAAGATTTAACAGTCTCTTATACAAGCACTTAATAGAAGTATCATTTGAAAGCCACTCTTCAACTTGCCTGCGTTCAGTAGCTGTGACTTCGCCATCCAGGTAAGCACTTAATAACTCGAAACAATCGCGCTTCTCCATATTTATAGTACCTGTTGATTCATTTTTGCTTCTCAATGGCAGAAAATATATATTTTCGTTGACAGTCCTTAATATTTCTTAAAATCTGCCATAAAATTGAGGAAACATGATGTAGATTATGTATCTAGATAGGTTTGCAATTGAGTTTGTAATCTTGATCTGGCCCTGGCTATTCTAGATTTCACCGTTCCCAGGGAAACTCCGGTAATTTCGGCGATTTCTTCATAGGCCAGTCCTTCAATTTCTCTCAAAACAATTGTAGTCCGAAAAACCTCTGGTAAATCAGCGATCGCTTCTCGCAACTGTTCATAAAATTCTCTGGTCGTCATTTCCTCATCTGGACTTGGGGTATCACCGGCAATTTCCCAATCCATTTCCCCGTCGGCTAACAATCGCGGAGCATCTAGGGATAGAGGACTGGCTACCCGTTTGCGTTTACGTAATTCATCATAAAACAAATTAGTGGCAATCCGACTTAACCAACCTCGGAACTTGGCAGGTTCTTGTAGTCGGTTAATATTTCGGTAGACACGAATCCAAACTTCCTGGGCTAAATCGGCTCTGTCAGACCAGTCAGGGGCTAGATGATATAAAACTCGATCAACTTGAGTCTGATAGCGGCGCAATAGTTCTGAAAAGGCAGCACGGTCTGGACGCAATCCGACTTGACAGCGTAAAATAAGGTCGTGGTTTGAGAGTTTGTCAACTTGCACCGATGCTGCTGGGTAGGTGGCATCAACTGTTGACCAAGATACACTAATGGATTGACTCATGGATCGGTCTAGCTTTAAATCACTCCTTCCTATTAGACTTGATCATTGGTCAAAAGTTCCTCAGTAAGGTGACGGATTTATAATCGGAACACGGAAATAAATATAGAAAGGAGTTTTCAGGGTTTTATTGGTCATAAGATTAGGGATGGGAAAGGAAGACAAAAGAAAACACGGATCAAATTTTTGTGAGGTTGGGAATAGTGATCAGATTGAAAACTGGCCACTAAATACTTGACTAGTAACTGGTAATAGGCAATAAATAATGGCTAATTGTCAATTGTTAATCAGTAAAATTCTCACCTCCAGCTAAATATGTCAGGGATAAATAATAGGCGATGGCAATGGCAAGAAATGAATCTGTAGCGAGTATGGTCATGTTTCTCTGTTTTGGTACAGCAATTTTATCTCTGGCTGTCCATTGGCAAACGATGAGAACAACAGGGCAGTTAAATCAATCTGCATCCACAGAGGTTTATCCGCAGGGTTCACCAGTGGAAATTGGGAGTAGTGCCATTGCGGCTTCTGTACCTACCTCTCCCCAAAAAGCTGCGGTGATTAACTTGGATTCTCCCTGGAAAACACAGAAATCAAGCCTGGATGCTGTTACAGATCCAGTTAATAATCCAAAGCCATCAGTACCGGACTTAAATGCAACTAAAGTAGTTGTAGATTTAAGCGATCGCCGTGTTTATGTTTCTCGATATGATGAGGTTATAGCTAGTTACCCAATCGCTATCGGTAAAAAGGGCTGGGAAACACCAACTGGCGATTTTAAAATTATCCACAAAGAACATCATCCTATCTGGCGACATCCAATTACAGGAGCTATCTTTGATGGTGGTACTGATAGTCCTTTGGGGGATAGATGGATTGGTTTTTGGTCAGACGGCCGGAATGAAATTGGCTTTCACGGGACACCAAATGTTGACTTGGTAGGAGCGGCGGTTTCTCATGGTTGTCTAAGAATGCGTAATTCTGACGTGAGAATGTTGTATAGCCAAGTAAATATCGGCACACAGGTATCAGTTCGTGAATAAAAATATTAAGTAATTGATAATTGTCAATTATCAATTATCAGTTATTGTGGCTCAAAATTAGCCGCATGGGTCTGAAGCAATGTACTAACTTGAGTTAAAACTTCATTGCCAGTGGTCTTGTTCAATGATTGACGTTCTGGGAAGAAATCTGGTGTATCTAAATACTTACAGATGGCTTCGCTAACTTGTTGGGATATTAAAGCATCAAGTTCTGTGTTAGCTCTTTCTCGTTGATATTTCGCGCCTTCTTCCGTCGTTGCATACAGAGGAGGCAGCCTGTTCAGAGCATAGGCGGTTATATCGCCCACATCTAGAGAAATTTCGCTGGTTACTTCAATTTCTGCTACTTTGGCAATGACGTTGCTGAGTACCAATTCTTCCATGACGTTGATAAATTGTTTGCGAGGTACTGCTACTACTTCACCGGTCAACAATGCCCCCATGAGGCGATCTAAAGCCATGTACTCTTCGATCAGCAGTTCTGAGGCGTTACCGCAAATCCGCCCAACTTCTGCTTCCATTGCTGGTGTCAAGTGACCATCTTGAAGAGCTTGTTCTACTATTTTTTCAATACTCATAAAACATTGTGGGTAGTATGGAAGGAACACAGGTTAAAAGTATATATTTTTTACTTAGAAATATATACTTTGCGATAGCCAAACTAAACAGATATGCTATCAATCACCCAGAATACAATAGCAGAATTAGTCTAGATTAGGGAATAAATCAGGGGTTGAAGTCCCCTATTACTGTGTTACTGAATTATTTATTTTACCAAATTATACCATTTGTATATAAGTATTTTGGGTTAAAAAAGTCACAATATCAATACCTTCGCCAAATTCAAAAAAGCCTATGGCAAAGGTATTGAAGATGAGAAACTTAATCAATTTGTTGAGATTTCCAAGGGATTGGATCAACAGATTGTCCGTTTACATACAAACCCCAGTGTAAGTGTGGTCCGGTAGATGCACCTGTTGAACCGACTGCACCAATTTTTTGCCCTGCTTGCACAAAATCACCTTCTTTGACATCAATCCGACTTAGGTGCATGAAAATACTGATAACACCTTGACCGTGATCAATGCCGACTACGTTACCATGAACGCGGAAGCCTTGGGATACTGTACCAACTAAAGCCACTTTCCCCGCCGCTGGGGTAACTACAGATGAACCTGTTGCTCCTGCATAGTCTTGTCCACGATGGTAGTAGTCATTGGCAAATTCGCCATTGTAGTAGCGACGGACACCATATTTAGTAGAGGTTCGCCCCGCGTTGGGGGTGAGAAACAGGCCATGCCAATATTTTTTCGGTGTTTGTAAGGCTTTTAATTCTTTTACTCGCTTGAGTTCGTATTCGGTAGCATTAACTCCAGCTTTTCCGGGTGGTAAGGTGATGCGTTGCACGGGAAATTTGCGATCGCGCACTTTTATTGATAAGTTTTGTTCTTGTCCATCTTGGGAAATTCTGATTGTTCTCACTCCAGCTTTCTCTAAGGGAGTTGTGGGAATAAAAGAACGGTATTGACGAGGGGCAATTTTAAAAGCTGGATATGTTGTTTCCCCAACTGTTACTGTGGGGTTACTAATCTTTTCTTGGGAATCTGCCTCAATTACTACGGAAATTGTATCCCCCAATTGGGGATTTTTAGGTAATACCTGTATTTCTAAAGCTTTTGCGGGTAAGCCTAAAGCTATGGGAACAGTGGCAATTATACCTATTAATATTTTGGTAGGGTTGATGATACTAAAATTTCGCAATTTATGCTGTGGATGAATAGTGTTAGTCATGGTAAGTAGGTTAGCATTGAAAATCGTCATTATGGCACTAGGCAAGAGGCAATACTTCGACTTCGCTCAGTAACCAGAGGCAAGAGTGAAGAGGGTTTGGGCGATTTTACTTTTCGTTACATATTACTCTTCGAGAAGCCGCTTCGCGTCTACGGTTTTTTCCGTTCACCTACTTAGTTATAGGCCAATAAGCCGTTATTTAGGGATAATTTGGATAAGTGTGTGGAATTAATTGAGGTTAATACACATCAGTAAAAATTATGGAGAAGAAGTATTCCTCAAGGCTGACCAACTACTAGCAATAGGCATTCTCCAACCAGTCCCAAAAGCGCGGTCAGTAATTTTTAATCCCGGCGCTGCTTGTCGGCGTTTAAACTCCGCACGAGATAATAATTGTAATACTCTATCTACAATTGCCGGTTCATGACCTGCGCTAATAATTTCTGTTGCTGATTGATGTTGATGAATCAAACGGTCGAGAATATCATCTAAAATTTCATAAGGTGGAAGAGAATCTTGGTCAACTTGACCCGGTTTAAGTTCTGCGCTTGGTGCTTTCGTGAGAATATTTTCGGGAATAACTTCTTTTTGTTGATGAGAATTTAACCATTTGCAGATAGAATAAACGCGAGTTTTGGGAACATCAGCAATGACTGATAAACCACCATTCATATCACCATAAAGGGTGCAATAACCAACAGCAACTTCTGATTTGTTGCCAGTAGATAAAAGTAGATAGCCAAATTTATTAGAAATTGCCATTAATAAATTACCACGAATTCGAGATTGCAGGTTTTCTTCCGCAATCCCAAATTCTGTTCCTGCAAATAATTCATCTAGGGAATTATCAAAACTTGCCATTAATTCCCCAATAGGTAAAAGTTGAGTTTGAATATCTAAATTTGCTGCTAATTTTAAAGCATCACTAATAGAATGTTCCGAACTATAGGGAGAAGGCATTAACACACCAATCACATTTTCCTTTCCTAATGCCGCAGTCGCAATAGCCGCAACTAAAGCGGAATCAACTCCTCCACTTAAACCCAATAATACTTTAGAAAAGCGACATTTACCAACATAATCTTTTACTCCCAAAACCAAAGCATTCCAAATTTCCTCATCTTCAGATTCATCAACAGGAGAAATATCACCGAAATCTAAATCTTGTTTATTGCTATTAAATTCAACAGTCAAAAAGTCAGATACAAAACCTTTTGCACGACAAACAATTTCACCTTGTTTATTTAAAGCAAAACTGCATCCGTCAAAAACTAAATCATCATTTCCACCAACTTGATTTGTATAAATAATCGGTTGCTGGAAATTAACTACACTATGTTTTAACATCGCTTCTCGCAGATGTTGTTTACCAACAGTGTAAGGTGAAGCGGATAAATTCACAATTAAATCTACTCCTAAATTTGCTAAATCAGCAATAGGATTAACTGCGTAACTCCGCTTACCCCAAAATTCCTCATCATTCCATAAATCTTCGCAAATTGTTACACCAATTTTCAGATGATCTAATATAAAATAATTAGCTTCTAGTCCTGGTTCAAAATAACGTTTTTCATCAAAAACATCATAAGTAGGTAATAGCCTTTTATGGAAAAATTGCTGAATTTTACCATTTTCTAATAAAGCAGTGCTATTAAATAAATTTTTTCCTCCAGAAATGTGCGCTTGGGAATTTTTAACAACAGTTCCTACTAATACAGCTAAATTTGCTGGTAAATCTTCAGCTAATTTTTGCAATGTGTTATCAATTACTTCTATAAAACTAGGATTAACTAATAAATCCCTCGGTGGATAACCACAAATTGATAATTCAGGTGTTAATAATAAACGAACATTTTCTGATGCTGCTTGTTGGGACATTTCCAGGATTTTTTGAGCATTTCCTGGTAAATCACCAATAATAGGATTAATTTGAGCGATAGCGATTTTCATAATTTATCTGCGTCTATTTGCGTTCATCTGCGTTCAATTATTATTCCTTAAATAAACACCAAAGGTTTATCTTTAAACGGTGCGAATGCTTCTTTATCAAACTTATACAAACTGGCAGGACGACCCGCACCTCGTGATACTTTAATGCCGGTATCTGATAAAAAACCTAACTTTAGTAACCGCGCTCGAAAATTAGAATAATCGGCAAAATTTTCCCCTAAAACTGTGGTGTATAGTTGATACAAATCGTTTAAGGTAAAAGTTTCTGGTAAGACTTCAAAAGCTACTGGACTATATTCTAATTTGTTTTTTAATCTTCCATGTCCATAGGTAATAATTTCATTGTGGTCAAATGCTAATTGTGGTAATTGTTTGACAGGATACCAAGCAATACCTGCGACTTTATCAGCAATTAATTCTGCTTCTTCAAATCTGACTAAGGCAAAATAACTAACTGATAAATAACGGACTCCATAGCTATCAATTTTTTCCCTGGGGTCACGATTTGGACCACCAAAAGTATAAAGTTGTGCTAAATAAAGATTATTTACCTTTATTTTCTCAGCCATAATCCGATAAGCAGCATCTTCTAAAGATTCTCCTTGACGAACTAAAGTGCCAGGAAGACTCCAATCATTTAAAAATGGTTCTTGCTGTCGCATAACCAAGAGAACTAACAACCGATTTTGAGCAGTATCTACAGAAAAAATCACATTATCAACACCAACTTTAAAATCAGCTAAAGGTTGTTGATTTATGGGGTTTAAAATCTTTTTTTGGTTACGTATTGGCATTCGTACAAATGCTGTTGATGAATGTAGGCAATGACGGGAGGTGTGAGAGTATTAATATCTCCTTGTTCACGAAAAGCGGTAGAGGAAACATCTAAACCAATCAAATTAGCAATGGCAATTTTTCCGCCAATTTGTTTAACTTTATCTAAACCAGAATCATCTATTATATATCCTGGTCTGGGAATTACGAGTAATTGCACTTGTTTTAATAAATCTTCAACATGATACCAGCGCGGTAATTGATTTACTAAATCAGCACCAATTACTAAAGTATATTCAATATTTTCTCCCCATTTTAATTTTGCTTTACCTACAGTTTCTAGAGTTTTCCAACTACTTAAATCTTGTTCTAAGGCAATATTTTGATTAGCAACATTAATATCTTTAATTAACAGTTCTAACATTGCTGCCCTGTGTGGTAAAGGTGTTTGTTGGGACTTCATGGGATTATCCGCAGCCCATACACCTACCCAATCATAACGTTCAGATAACCATTTGAGAATTATTAAATGTCCAGCAGTTGGAGGATCTGCACTTGTACCAAATAAGGCTATTTTCATGATTTTTGATTCTGCTTTTTTGCAATTTTTAGAGTAATTTAAACGAACCACAGAGACGCAGAGGGCGCAGAGGTAAGAGAAATTATATTAATTTATCACTTCGTTTTGTCATCTGAGATGCCCTTACCAAGAATGTCTCTTCACTTATGGTAGTATTCACTATAAATAATGTCAAGCCTTGGCTAATAAATAATGACAAATTCCTGAAAAGCCTATATTTACAAGGGAGTTAGGATATTTTTTACAATTAATTTATATTTCTTAATAGTACAGCCAGTCAATATCCAGGAGTTGGATAAGATTTTAAGAATAATTGACCGCAGATAAACGCAGATGAAAATGGATGAAAATGGATGAATTAATTAATGGATTTTATGATTCTGTGCAGCTTTACATATAATAAGTTTAAGGGTTTAACCCGAATTAGACTAACAAATAGTTTTTGTGTTTGTATGGGGAATAATTGCGTTATTATATAACAGTAGAAACTAAATTTATATAAGCATAGGAAAACCAAGAAGAAATTAATACCAATTTCTTTGAAAACAGATAAAAGTTATTTCGATAGAAGGATGATATCAATTATGGATTCTGTAAGTCTCACCCACGAACAATTATCTCAAGCTATTAATGAACTTCCACTGGCAGCACTTCCTGAATTAGCTGATTTTATTGAATCTTTACTTTTTAAGCTGAATTTAACTCCTGCGGCTATTAATAATGAACCAGAGGAGAGTAATTTTTTATTAAGTATTTCTGGTATAGGAGAGTCTAGTGAACCCAATTTATCAGACAAAGATACAGAAAACGGAGAAATGGAAATTGATCCAACTAGAGGTATTAAGGAATTTAATCATGAGGTAAATAAATAATCATGACGGCTATTTTAGATATAAGTTTCTTAGTGGCAACTGTTGATATTAAGGACGAAAATTATGGGCGTATCCTTGATGTTATAGTTGATTCGAAGGAAGTATTGGTTTTACCAACGACAGTTTTACCTGAAGTTTGTCATTTGCTTGCTTCTCGGTTAGGATATCCGACAACAAAACAGGTTTTAACTGAATTAGCTCATAGTAATGTCATTATTGAAGGGATTGATAAAACTGATTTAAAAAGGGTGACGGAGATTCTAGACCAATATACTGATAGTAAGTTAAACTTTGTGGATGCAACGATTGTTGCTATTGCGGAAAGGATGAATATTACTAAGATTTTTACTTTAAATAAACCTATTTTTAGTATTATTAGTCCACAACATTGTGCCGGTTTTGAGATATTTCCTGAATAGGCTATCAATCAGATACCCGACTTCTTTAAGAAGTCGGGGATCTTGTATTTTGTACTTATTTTAAAGGAACAATTGCACTCATTTGGTCTAAATCCAAGACTGTTGCTAATTCTGTTTCTGTCATTAAACCTTTTTCTAGAACTATTTGCCGGAGAGATTTACCTGTTTCTAAAGATTCCTTAGCTACAGCCGCAGCATTCAAATAACCAATATGGGTATTTAAGGCGGTGACTAATGCTAAACTACCTTCAGCATAGGCTAAACAACGTTCTTTGTTAGCAGTAATTCCTTGAATACAGCTTGTAGTTAAAGCCGAAATTGTGTTACCTAAGATCTCAATGCTGTGAATTAAATTATAGGCAATGAGGGGCATCATCACATTTAATTCTAATTGTCCAGCTTGGGCAGCAAAAGCGATCGCATTATCATATCCCATAACCTGAAAACATACCATTGATGTCATTTCTGCCATCACAGGATTATATTTTCCGGGCATAATTGAAGAACCAGGTTGGACTGGAGGAAGTTGAATTTCCTTAAATCCAGTTTTGGGACCAGAATCCATTAACCGCAAATCGTGGGATATTTTCACCAAATCCTGGGCTAAATTCCGCAAAGCCCCGGAAACATTCACAAAAGCCCCCATACTTTGCATAGCAGCCATTAAATGGGGTGCAGCTTCTAGGGGAAATTCCAACAATTGCGACAGGATATCCACAACTCTTTGCCGATATTCTGGGTGAGTATTCATACCTGTTCCCGCAGCGCTACCACCTAAACCCAATACCATTAAATCCCCAGCAGCAATGTAAAGACGGTTTTGATGTTCTGAGAGGATTTGCGCCCAAGCACCAAAATTATCCCCTAATCGCACAGGTACAGCGTCTTGGAGGTGGGTTCTGCCAGATTTGACGATATCTTGAAATTCTATAGCTTTTGCCTCTAAAGCCGAAATTGCCTGTTCTAAAGCTGGTTGCAAAGTGCGAGAAAGTGCCAATAAGCCACCAATGCGAATGGCTGTGGGGATAACATCATTGGTAGACTGTCCATAGTTTACATGATCATTGGGACTAACGAGTTTATAATTACCTTTTTGATCACCGAGAATTTCTAAAGCGCGATTTGCCAAAACTTCGTTAATATTCATATGGTGAGAAGTTCCTGCACCGGCTTGATAAACATCAACCACAAACTGATCTCGTAATTCACCTGCTAAGATTTCATCAGTGGCTTGAATAATCGCTTTACTGATATCTGCGGGAATACAATCTAATTCTCCGTTGACAATAGCGGTAGCTTTTTTAATATATAAACAAGCATTTATATAAGTAGGTAAAGGTTTAATCCCGCTAATGGGGAAATTTTCGATCGCCCGTTGGGTTTGAATACCATAATAAACGTTGTTGGCAATTTGGCGATCGCCCATTGAGTCTTTTTCAATGCGAAAATCTGAATTGTTAGTCATATAAGTCGAGAATGGGAACAAAAAGAACAGGGAACAAACTTGTTTTTAAATTCTATCCGTCTCAAGTCATTGATTTGTCACGGTTCTATGTTTATTCAGCCAGCCCTATGTATTTGTTAGCATTAGTTATCAAAAAAGTATCGGTACAGACACCTGCTCATTAGTAACTTTAACTTGAGTATGGTTAGCGACCATTGTGCGGAATAGATCACCTTCAATAGTTTCTTGTTCTATCAACAAATCAACTGCTCGTTCCAAAATTAACCGATTTTCTTGGATTATTTCCTTAGCCTGAATATAGCAGCGGTTAACAATTTCTCGAACTGCGGCATCAATTCTAGCAGCAATGTCTTCAGAATATTCTGATTTATTTCCCCAGTCACGCCCTAAAAATACATCATTGTTTTGATTTTCTAAGGAAACTGGACCCAAATCAGACATTCCAAATTTTGTGACCATTTGTCGAGCCAGACTGGTAACTTGTTGTAAGTCATTTCCCGCACCTGTGGTAACTTCCGCTTTCCCAAACACGATTTCTTCCGCTGCACGACCGCCTAAAGTTGCGGCAATGCGGGCTAAAATTTGGGAACGGGAAATTAAACCCTGTTCTTCATTGGGAGTAAACCAAGTTAAACCTAGTGCTTGTCCTCTGGGAATGAGAGTAACTTTTTGCACAGGATCATGACCTTTAACCAACGTACCTACTAAAGCGTGTCCGACTTCATGATAAGCAATCAGGCGTTTATTTTTGCTATCTACTAAAGCAGTTCCTTCCATACCCGCAACTACTCTATCTATCGCATTATCAACTTCTAAATCGGTAACAGCTTCTTTGCGTCTTCTGGCGGTGAGAATAGCAGCTTCGTTGAGTAAATTGGCTAAATCTGCACCTGTAAAACCAGGAGTGCGCCGAGCGATCGCTTCCAAAGATACACTAGGATCAATCTTCTTATTCTGAGCGTGGACTGTCAAAATTTCCTGTCTTCCCTTCAAATCGGGGACATCCACAATTACCTGTCTGTCAAAGCGTCCGGGACGTAATAAAGCCGAATCCAGGACATCTGGACGGTTGGTAGCAGCAATAATAATAATTCCCGTATTTCCTTCAAAACCATCCATTTCCGTTAATAGCTGGTTAAGAGTTTGTTCCCGTTCATCATTGCCACCACCAATACCCGCACCCCGTTGTCTACCTACTGCGTCAATTTCATCAATAAATATCAAACAAGGCGCATTATCTTTCGCTTTTTTGAACAAATCCCGGACACGGGAAGCACCCACCCCGACGAACATTTCTACAAATTCCGAACCAGACATACTGAAAAAAGGTACACCTGCTTCCCCCGCAATGGCTTTTGCGAGTAGGGTTTTCCCAGTTCCAGGTGGTCCAACTAACAGCACCCCTTTGGGAATTTTCGCCCCTACCGCTGTGAATTTTTCTGGAAGTTTCAAGAAAGTGACAACTTCTTCTAATTCTTCCTTTGCTTCCTTGACTCCCGCAACATCATTAAATGTTACCCCTGTTTTCGCTTCCATTTGAAACCGAGCGCGAGATTTACCAAAACTCATGGCTTGGTTAGAAGCATTTGCAGAACGGCGCAGGAACAATAGCATTAAAGCCACTAAGGGCAAAATCCACATCAGATTGATTAACAACCCCACAGCGGCTCTATTGCCAGCTGAGGAAACTTCACCAAACTCAACGTTTTTTTCTTTAAGTTTATTAATTAATTCGGGATTTTGATCTAAAAGGCGCACCTGTAAAGGTATGGTATCCGGCTTTTGTCCAGCTAAATAAACCTTAGCTATCTGTTCAGTTTGATCCAATTCTACCTTTCTAATTTCTCCTTTATCTGCCTTCTGAATCAATTGCCCATAGGTTAAAGAATTCCGCTCTGGCTTTTGCTGCGCTAAAACGGGACTACTACCAACTAGCCCCGGCAACATCATCAACCCAGCAGCTATGACTCCAGTTAAAACATGACGCTGAGACGAACTTGATAAACGCTGTTTCATTAAAGCATTTTTGTGCAAATTTTTCATAATAGTTATCCTTTATGGCTGTTTTTCTGGTGAAATTGTCAAATCTAGAAATTACAGTTTTCTGATCTAGTTTAACAGTTTTGCGTAATTCCCCACCCTCAATGTACTCATAGGGTGGGGATGTAAGCAAGTCAATAACGAAACATCCTGAAAATGTTTTTTACTGTAAGTAAAAGACTTTTGAGGATAGTTGAGTTATTGACAACTATATTTTATTTATTCCAAATTATCAATGTATTTCTCGACTAATTCGCGTATCCAGCCGCCATAAGTCTGTGACGGTGGTTTTATTTTGTCTATTTGTTCAGCTATCTCTTTCTTGAGAGTAACACTAACCTTGACTCTTGATGCTTCATACTTAGCCGTATAAGCCCTAGTTTTATCGGCATTTCGTTGTTGCCATTCTTGATGTTTTTTATCTATCATTTTCATTGACACTCTAAGCTCTTGGATTATATAATAGTAGTATATTATCAAAGAAGATGAAGGTAATAGTTAATGGCGTTACGTAGAGCAACTTTCAGGCTATATCCTAATAAACAAGTCAGTGAGATGTTGCACTACCACCGCAAACTTCATAAAGATTTGTATAATGCTGCTGTATCTAACCGCATTACTTCATATAAAAAGTTTGGTAAAACTGTTTCTTACTTTGAACAACAGAACTGTTTACCGGATTTCAAAGAAGTCTGGATAGAATATAAAGTAATTAATTCCCAAGCATTACAAGCCACATTAAAACGGGTTGATTTTGCTTTTGGAAGGTTTTTCAAGGGACTAGGAAAGTATCCTAGATTCAAGTCAATTCGCCATTATTCCGGTTGGACTTACCCATCTTTTACGGGTTGGAAAGTACATAGCACAGGGGATAACGGCTATTTAGAATTATCAAAGATTGGTCAAATCCAAATGCGTGGTAAGGCTAGACTTTGGGGGCATCCTAAAGCTTTAGATATCGTTAACCGCAATGGTCAATGGTATGCTTCCATCGTCTTAGAAATTGATGATACTTTGTTAAAGAATAGCCGCAAAACTGATAATGGTGTTATGGCAATTGATTTAGGTTGTAATGATGCAATTGCTTGGACAAATGGTGAAGAAAATGGTTTAGTGGCTGCACCTCGGTTTTTCCGAAAAGCAGAACAAAAAAATCAAGAGTTGGGTAAATCAAAACGTCGAAAACGTTCTCCCAATTTCAAAAAGAAAGTTAAGGCTTCTAGAAGGTGGAAGAAAGTTCAGAAGTTAGTTAGTAAACTTTCGAGAAAAGTTGCCAACCAACGTCAGAACTTTGTTCACCAAGAAACTACACGAATAATCAGCGGTAATAGCACGGT
>NZ_VIKY01000204.1:0-19391 GCF_009711925.1 Dolichospermum sp. UHCC 0352
TTGCAACACTGTTCCAGTGACCTTAGAACTGTTTAATCACAAGCGACAGAGCAGGGAACTAGCTACGTATTCCGGGGTGTCGTGACTCAAATAACGGCTACCCTTAGACTAGGCTCAGGGTGGTCTGGTCAGTACGGCTTGCTTGATTTCTCTTACAAGCCCAGTCCCTTTAGGGTTGGGTTACTGACAAGCTTGAACTGCTACCGATTCAGTATGCAGCACACTAATAAAATCAAACTCTAAGTTACTAATGGGTTCTTGAGTTTTGGTTTTAGTCATTTTTCGACTCTGTTGGTTATTTAATTAATTTCTACTTATTCCCTGAGATTTATTCATCTGTCTAAAAGCTGATAAAATCCTCTGTTGTGAGTAGAGACGTTTTGTCAAAATGCCGCTACTTATTTAATTTTCGCGCTTCTTGTAATAACTGCTGGGAATTTTTCACCCACTGCAAATTACCTTGAATATTATATAAATCTCTGGCATATTGGAAGACTTGCACAGCTTCTTTATGCTGCTTTAATTGCATAAAAACTAACCCTGCACCATAATAAGCATTAGCATAATTAGGGTTAGCTGCGGCTGATTTTCTGAAAGCTGCTAAAGCTTCGCTTAATTTACCCTGGTTAAATAAAATTGAACCAAGATTATAGTGTGCTTCTGCGTATTTAGGATTGATTTTAATTGCTTGATTAAAAGCTGCTTTTGCTTGCTCAATTTTCCTTTGTTGCAAATAACAGATCCCTAAATGATAGGCTGGTTCAGGAGCATTTTGACTCATTGTTCTGGCTTTTTGAAAAGAGGCGATCGCACTTTCCCAATTTTTTTCCTGTTCCTTAACTAACCCCATGTTATAGTGGGCAAAACCCAGATTTGGATTTAACTTCAAAGCCTGATTTAAATAATCTTGCGCCAATTTTAAATTATTTCCTTCTAATAACGCTCCACCTAAATTTGCAAAAGCTAAAGCAAATTGAGGATCGGCTTGGGTAGCTTGATAAAAAGCATCTGCCGCAGGTTGTAACTGTCCCGATTGTCGTAGTGCTAAACCCAAATTATAGTGCGCTGCTGCTAATTTAGGATCTAGTTTAATAGCTTGACGAAAAGCGGTAATTGCTGCTTCTAATTGTCCTAGTTGAATTGCTTGTAGTCCTTGATTTAACGATTCTGTAGCTGCTTTGCTATTTGAGTTTTGTGCCAGTATTAGAGTAGGGGGAGAATTGGAAAATACGGGTTGAATATTAATACTTAATAATAACAGACTGATTATCCCCAAAATAGGATATTTAATTAATGGTAATTTCATGGATTTATTTCGCGCAATCTCTCTTAGAGATCCCGCAGGGTAGGCACAAAGGAGCAAAGACGCAAAGGAAGATCAGGAAAAATCAATGTTGTTCTGGTAAACTTGGACTTTCGATAATTAATCATAAGACCTCGCGGTAAGTGGGAAACGAGCGCGTCTTTAGACCTGAGAGGGAAGCGACACGAGCGATTTTAATCGCCGTGGTCTTTTTAATTGGCATAACTATATCCATCCTTTTTATGAGTTGCTAAACAATATTTGTGACTAATTCCTTGAACTAATCCGCTATTGGTCGAGATATTAAAAGTTCCACTAGTTCTAATAGCAACTCTCCCAAAATATTCACCTACTTTCTTGCCCGCTGTTACTACTGCTTTTACAATGTCGCCAGTTTGAAAACCTTTAACAAACTTAAACCGTGGAACGTATCTAGAAGGAAAACCAAACTTGTCTGTTCTACAAGATTGTCTAGAACCGTGACCATTAGCAGCAATCAACAATGGTTTAATCCCCTTGATGGTTAGAATTGGGGTTGATTGACCAACACAAGCCGCATCAATCCAGTGAGTTTTTGCTAGATTTTGTTGACTACGATTAAACTTTGTTAAACCTCCTGAACCTGTTTCTACTGGTAGTCCTGTATCTTTCAAAACTCTAAATAATGCCCATCTAGTCGCGTTTACTGCGGCTGCATCAGCCAAAGGACGTTTAGCTTGTTTCAAGATTTTCTGTAATCTTGTTGGGTCTTTTTTGAGGAAGTCTTTAATATCCTTAGTTCCTTTTTTGGTATTACATTTCTCGCAACTCAATGTCAGATTTGTAATTGAATTACTACCTCCTTTTGCACGAGGATGAATGTGTTCTACTTGGAAGGGAACGTCTTTCACTCCACAGTAGGCACATTGTCTATTCCACTTTTCTAGTAAGTATTCTTTAGTTTCGTAACCAGCAAGAGTACCTTGCTGATACTCCTTACCTTGAATATCAGGATTAGCCATTAACTGCATATCAAACCGTACCAATTCTTGACTAATAGCTTCAATTGGTGCGAATTTCCGTAACTTCTTAACCCAAGTTTTGATGTTCTCAACTCGACTTTGTAAACTTGGTGCTAACCATCCATTTGGACGGGTTCTATTCAAGAATCTTGGTTGTCTATAACGGGTTTTCCTGGCACGTCTAGAACGTCTTAGTTGTCGTCTAGAAGTTAAAGCATCTCGAATTACAAAACCTCTATGCTTTAATTCGGCTGCAAATACAACCTCTCCAGTCGAGTCGTTAACTAATGCCATTCCTGTGAATTTTGCACCAGGGTCAATCTTTAATCTTAGAGGTGATACTGGTGAATCTGGACGTGATTCTTTGAGGATAATTGTGAATGGGAATTGTCTGAATACGGCTGCTTTTTTGTTTCTTAATAGTTGTCTAGCTTGCGCTGGATGAATTGGATCTAATGGTCTTTTGTTTGTGTCTAATACTAATGTTTTGGACATAAGTCCCTCCATTTCTGGGTAATGTTAGCTTCGACCTGTTATAAGAGCTTGTTAGGCTGTAAGCACTGTTTCAGTGACTTTAAAACTGTTTAGCTTACAGCGACAGAGCGGGGAACTAGCAACGCATTCCGAGGTGTCGTGACTCAAATAACGGCTACCCTTCGACTACGCTCAGGGTGGTCTGGTCAGTACAGCTTGCAATTTCTTACAAGCTCAGTGGCTTTAGCCCTGAGTTACTGACTCAGTTTAAAAGGATTTGTAAACTTTACACCCTCAACAGTTGCACCTGATGGAAAATCTTCACTGTAAATTTCTTCAATTTGATTGAGTCTTGCTGTTGCCCAAATTTGCGCGTCCCAAAAACTAAAGTTATGGGTTTCTAGTCCACGAATCGCTTCTAGGGAGATTAATTTTGTCATATCAACAATATGGCAAATAGCTAAGTAGTTACGCATTCGCACCAATGCCTCAGCAGGAGTTAAAAGCGAGCGTCTAGTGCGGGTTGTAGCCATAAAAAACTCCCCTATCACCTGGGTACTAATTACTGCTTTCCCCGAACGAATTAACCTATCAACAACTGCGATCGCTTGTTCCTGTTTTGTGGTATCTAATGGATCGTAGATGTACACTAGCATATTAGTATCAATAAAAACTCTACCGTTCATAAAGGTCTTCCCGCTTCCAGTCTCTACCTCCAGCTTGAACAGGTCGAGTTTTGATTTGTGCAATAAATTCTCTTTCGGCTTCCCACAGTGAGATATCGGTTTGGGGGACAGTGATTTCACCAAGATGAAGGTCAATGGCTTGACGGATAATCTCGGCTTCACTTATACCTGTTTGTTGTGCAATCTCTTTGAGTAGATGTTCTTGACGTGGTTGGATATAAATCTGCTTGCGAATTTTGGTTGACACAATTTAGAAGTATATTTAGTGTATACATTACATTATACATTATTTATGGGAAAATTGTGATGCCTTCGTTAATTGAGGTGTTAGTTTTTTCCCTTGGAAGATCATCTGTAAAAACTTCTGGAAAAGCAAACTAAGCTCCTAATTTCTGTACCTAACTCAGATGAAATATGCTGTAAATTCTTCCTTATGTTATTCCAAAATTGTCGTTATCGGTTCTGAAAAGGGAGGAATACCTATTTTAATTCAGCCAGAGTCAGGAGTATCAAAACCTTAAAAGGTTCTCTATTTTTGGACTTTACTTTTCGTTACATATTACTCTTCGAGAAGCCGCTCCGCGTCTACGGTTTTTTCCGTTCACCTACTTAATTGATGTTGCTTAAAATCATAAATTACAATTCTGTATAAGGGTAAAGCATCATGCTAAACCCCTACAAAATCTAACTACAACTTTGTTCCACAATCAGAACAGAAATTATGGTTAGGTTGGTTTTGAGTCCCACAATTGCTGCAAGAAATTGATTCAACTGCGGTTCTTGGTGTTGGCTTAGGTAAACCAACCATTTGCGAGTTATTCTTACCAGGCGCTACCATGGGATAGCAATTTTCATCTCTGGTAATGTGGACATTCACAATTACAGGGCCATTGTGTGCCAGCATTTCGGCAATTTTATCTGCCAATTCTTCCCGCTTAGTAATTACCATCCCCTTGATGCCATAAGCCTGTGCTAAAAGCTCAATATCAGGCATTCCGACTTCCATGTTAGAAGATGAATAACGCTGTCCATAGAAGGCTTCCTGCCACTGCCGCACCATGCCCTGCCAACCGTTATTTAAGATCAAAGTCTTGACATTAATGCCATATTGTGCTAACGTTCCCAACTCCTGCAAACACATTTGGAAACTGGCATCACCGCTGATACAGATTACTTCTTCGTCCGGGAATGCCACCTTTGCACCCATAGCCGCAGGAACACCAAAACCCATTGTTCCTAAACCCGCACTAGAAATCCAGCGTCTTGGACCATTTTTGAGGAATTGGGCTGCCCACATTTGATGTTGACCAACATCTGTAGTATAAAATGCGTGGGGGGCTTGACTACCAACTTCAACAATTACCTCTTGAGGAGAAATGCTGTCGGCATGATGGGGGACAATCAGAGGATAATCTTGTTTCCAACTGTTAATTAAGTTTAACCATTCTTGGTTTTGGTTAGGTGTGGCTTTGGTATTTGCGTCTTGACATCGCCGTAATAAGTCTTTTAAGACGTTTTTGACATCCCCCACAATGGGAACTTGGGGAACGCGGTTTTTACCGACTTCTGCGGGGTCAATATCAATGTGAATGACTTTGGCTAAAGAGGCAAATTCGTCTAATTTACCTGTCACGCGGTCATCAAATCTCGCCCCAACACAAATTAATAAATCGCAATCTGTAACGGCAAAGTTAGCGTAGGCTGTGCCGTGCATTCCCAACATTCCCAAGGACAGGGGATGATGTTCATCAAATGCACCGATACCCATTAAGGTAGTAGTGACGGGGAGATTAAATAATTCTGCCAGTTGTTTGACTTCTTCGTGGGCATTAGCGGCGATCGCTCCTCCCCCAACATACAACAATGGGCGACGACTTTCTCTAATTAATTGAATTGCCGCATTAATTTGGCGCGGATTTCCCTTGACTGTGGGACGGTAGCCAGGTAACTTAATTGAACCCGGTGCCACAGGCACATAATCAAATTCTTCTAACGCTACATCTTTGGGAACATCAATTAAAACAGGTCCAGGTCTACCAGTGCTGGCAATGTGAAAAGCTTCAGCCACAATCCGCGCCATATCTTTGGCATCACGGACTACATAAGAATGCTTAACAATGGGTAAGGTAATTCCATAAATATCTGTTTCCTGAAAAGCATCTGTACCAATGGAAGCTCTTGGTACTTGTCCCGTAACCACAATCATGGGGATAGAATCCATGTAAGCCGTAGCAATACCCGTAACTAAGTTGGTTGCCCCAGGACCGGAAGTACCAAAGCATACTCCTACTTTACCAGTAGCACGGGCGTAACCGTCGGCGGCGTGGGAAGCACCTTGTTCGTGTCTAACTAAGATATGCTTAACATTACCCCCAGCTTCTATTTTATAGAGGTCATCATAAATCGGTAGAATCGCACCACCGGGATAACCAAAAATATGCTCAACACCATGACGGATAAGACTATCTATCAACGCGAAACCGCCAGATGCCCGTTTTGGTGAGGGAACTGACGAATTAGATACGGGAGACTGCTGATTATTTTCAGATTTTGGGAGACTGATTTGAGAAGACGAAACCACAGTTAACCTCAAAGTATAGCTAAAATTAACGCTTAGATTCTGTATTTAAAACTTCATTTTAATGTAAAAATTCTCACAATTGCAGAGAAAGCCGGATTTATTAGCGTTAAGAATGGATTATGATTGTA
Source organism: Dolichospermum sp. UHCC 0352 (assembly GCF_009711925.1). Taxonomy (NCBI): domain Bacteria; kingdom Bacillati; phylum Cyanobacteriota; class Cyanophyceae; order Nostocales; family Aphanizomenonaceae; genus Dolichospermum; species Dolichospermum sp. UHCC 0352. The sequence goes on from NZ_VIKY01000204.1 coordinate 6,174, forward strand.
CAATTTTTAGATCACATCTTGCAATACCCGCCGAGTATTTTGCCAAGTCCAGACACCAACAGCCCCGACAACTATACTCATTCCCAACAATACCGCTGATAATCCAAAGGCATTAACTAGCTTTGTGGTAATTAACAAGGGTGCTGTAAGAGCAATATTAATGGCATGATTTTGAAAGCCAAATACCTTACCGTGCATTTCTGGTGGTGTTTGTTGTTGAATCAAAGTTTGCATTGGCACGTTGACAAAAGCTGCACCCACGCCTAAGAAAATACAAAGTCCTAATGCTAGGGGTTGGTTATCAATAAAAATGAATAAACCTAATGAAACCGCCATCATCAAAAATCCGATTAAAGGCAAGGGTTTATGATGGAGACGATGACCAAAATTCCCCAAAATAGCCGCACCTATTACCATACCCACCCCAGCCGCAGCTACGAAAGAGCTAAATTCTTCTGGTGCTAAATGTAACCTAGCCGCCATACCAATGGCTAATTCTATCAGGGCGGCAAATACGCAGTATAATGTAACTATTTGTAGCATAGCATTCCATACCAGCCGATTTTGTTTGAGATAGCGTAGTCCTAACAAAAATTCAGCCCAGGGATTAATTGCGGCTGTTTCTTCGTGAATCCGTTTGTGTTCTTGAAACTGAATCGGCATCATAATCACGGCAGAAATTAGATATAAGCAGCCAACGACCAATTCTTTACCAAAGCCCTTATTAAAGGTTTCAAACCAATTCAACATCGGAGTAGCCACCGCATTACCAATAATTAATGCAGCCATCATTGTGCTGCTAAATAAGGCATTGGCAGCCATTAAACCTTCTTTTCTTACCAACAGGGGAATTGAAGCCTGTTCTGCTGGGGCAAAAAACTGGGTAACGGTGGAGATAGAAAAGGTGAAGAATAAAAGTATCCCAAATTCTCGTGGCAGGAAGGGAATTAACAGCATGAATATCCCCCGTACCACATCTGAACCCACCATAATCAGTTTTTTTGGCACACGGTCAACGATCACACCACCGGCAGAACCAAACAATATTGCGGGTACGGTAAATGCCATATACAAATAGAAGCGTGCATCACCGCCTATCTGATTCGGGGGTAAATAGAGTTGCAGTAAGGCAATCATTAAGACAAAGAATACCTTATCAGCTAATTGGGAAATTAGTTGACCAATCCACAGGAGCATAAAACCCCGGTTTTTCAGCAGTCCGGTAAAACCGTTATTAACAGCAGTAGGTTCAGTGGGAAACATCAGATACTTGGGAATGGGGAATAAATAGTCACTATTTCTCTTTATAGCGTTCTAAGAGGAAATTGAGAAATTCAGATGCACTGAGGTAGTTTTTGGTGGGAGAGAACCCCAATGATGGATTTACCCATTGGCCTGGGACAGATTGGGGGGAATGCCACATTGATAAATGGTCAACTGCTGGCTCGGCATAAAAGTTGTTTTCTCCCATACCGAGATAAGCTGAAGTCCAATGGGTGTAATAATCATGACTTAAACGATGAATCGGGAAATTGCCCGCTAGAGGGACTCCCCAACCATCAATAGCAATGAAGGCTTGCACATGACCGCCCAAAAGTTGCCACGCTGTGGCTGCACCTATGCCTCCAATTACACCAGCACTAAAACATAAGAATATAACAGGCGATTTTAACTTATTACCGAGGCGATTGTGCAAAAAATGTAAAATATGAAATGTTGATAAAGTTAAATAACCCTGTTCAGGATAAACCAGTATATCTACGGAGTTTTGATGACTTTGATTCAAGCACCCTTGGATAAAGCTTTTAGTTAATTCTGGTTCATGGATTCCCGGACAAATAATAATGGGCATTTATTTTTTATCTTTGAAAAGTCTGCAAAAAATTAAAGGTATTTTCGCGCAAAGACGCAAAGGAGCAAAGACGCAAAGAAAGAGATTAACTCAGATTGTGGTCTAATACATGAAAACTGCTGTAAGAATATATTACATGAGTGGTATAGTATTGACCTATTTATTCCTTGATAATGAGTTTTGGGACAACTTTAAACAACTGCCTAAATATGCTAACTAACAATTTATTAAATCTCCCTCTCATGGGTTGCGGTACTTGGGCTTGGGGGAATCAACTACTCTGGGGGTACGATGAAAGTATGGATAACCAATTACAAGAGGTTTTTAATCTCTGTATTGGCAATGGTATTACATTATTTGATACGGGTGATTCCTACGGTACTGGCAAGTTAAAGGGACGCAGTGAGTTACTTTTAGGAAAATTTGCCCAAGCATATCAAGGCTTAAATCAAGAGCATATTTGCATTGCTACTAAGTTAGCTGCATACCCTTGGAGATGGACTAGAAATTCAATTATATCAGCTTGTCATGCCTCGGCAAAAAGATTAGGACGCAATGTTGATTTGGTGCAAATGCACTGGTCTACTGCTAATTATGCACCTTGGCAAGAGGTGGGTTTATTAGATGGTTTAGGTGATTTATATGAGCAAGGTTTAGTTAAAGGTGTGGGTTTATCTAATTATGGTACAAAACGACTTTTATGGGTACATAAAAGATTTCAGGAAAGAGGTATACCGATTAAAACTTTGCAGGTACAATATTCGCTTTTATCTACTTATCCTGTGACGGAATTAGGTTTAAAGGAAGTTTGTGATGATTTGGGAATTGCATTAATTGCTTATAGTCCTTTAGGGTTGGGTTTATTAACCGGGAAGTTTTCGGAAAATGGCAGTTTTCCTAAAGGTATTCGCGGTTTTTTATGTAAGCAGCTATTACCAGGAATGAAGCCGCTTTTAGGCTGTTTGGGAGAAATAGCAAATACGAGAAATAAAACTATGTCTCAAGTGGCTATTAATTGGTGCATTAGTAAAGGCACAATTCCCATTCCTGGGGCTAAAAGTTTGAAACAAGCAAAGGAGAATATTGGGGCTTTGGGGTGGGTTTTGAGTGATGGTGAGGTGGTAGAGTTGGATAATGCTGCTGATAGGGTAGAGAAGAAAATGGTGCAGAATATTTTTCAGACAAGGTGAGATAAAAACAAATATCTAAAAAATAGAATAATGTTAATGCGTCCTAATCCACTATTTATTAGTAATACTGATTGTGGGTCACACTACTATATATATTTTTGTAAAATTATTTGCCAAGCTTGAATATGAGAATCTTTAACTTCTGTTGAATTTTTAGCATCTTTTACTAATTCTTCTGTATATGTTTTGATAAATTCATGATAATCTTCTATAAAACGCAGGTAATATTTTAAGGTGTTCACAATACCATTAGCAATAATTTCTAACCCACGTTCTCTTTTAATTTTCAAAATCAATTCATTAATATATTTTTCTTCATCTTTATTAAGAAAACAGTCTTTGTATGTAGTTAGAATATAATACCTTTTTATTGTTGTATTTGCAGATTTTTTTACTATATCTAATATCATATTTCTATCAATAGGAATATTGTGTTTTATCTCTAATATTTCAAAGGGATTGTTATGGTTATCCCTTATTTCTATATCACCATAACCATGTTTATCAGCAGAAGTATGAACATTTAAAGGTAGTAATACTTTATTTTCAAATCTGCGGACAGTTTTAAATATTTGTTTATAGATAGCAAAAATTACAATTACTGGTAATCTAGAACTTAAAGGTTCTTCAAAATGTCTTTCTACCATTTTCAGCACTGTATTAATATTGATAATATTTACAGAATTAACAATTTCTAAAGTTTCTGTAAAAACTATTTCTTGAGATTGGGAAATAAGATATAATTGTGCTAAGATATAAACTAAACAATTTTCAATATCAATTGTTTGATTTTCAATTTTATCAATTAGTTGTAAAAAAGGTGTAACTAAGCTTTTACTCCTTAATGGTAATTTAAATCCCTCCTCAAAATTCCAGATAATGTCTGCGCGTGTTGCTTTAGTTAAAAAACCAGTTTCCTTATTAGCATATCTTGGAAAATATTCTTTAAAGAATGGAATAGTTACTTTGTTATCAAGTCCTCTAGCATAATATCCATTAGGAAATTTCTTTTGATGTAATCTGATATCTTGCTCTGGTTTAATTATTTTCTTGAGTAAACTGGTAATAATTACCTGAATTAAAGATTTATCGGTTTCTATTTTTTGAATAAAAATATCTACACAAGTTCTTATTTCTTGATCAAATTCTGTAAATGATTGATTTTTAACTAATTCAAGTGCTTGCTGATAGCATTTCTCTAATGCGGCAATTTCTTGACTATATTTATTTTTATTTTTCATATAAATAATTCCTGCTGCTGAGAATCAGATTCTTCCATACGGTTATTAGCTAAGTTTACATAATCAGGATTGATTTCAATTCCTAAATAATTTCTATTTAAATTTCTAGCTGCGATACAAGTTGTACCACTACCACAAAAAGGATCAAGGACAAAATCACCTTGTTGAGTTAATAATTTAATCAGTTCTTGAATAATATACATCGGATAAACTGCTGGATGATGATTATTTTTAGTAATCTCTACCGGACTTTCAATAATGTCTTTTTTCATCGTGTTTCCTAAAATTCTAATAATAGTAAAACCATTATTCTTGATTTGGTTATTTCTTCCTCCATCTTGTCCACCATAAGCTAATTTATGTACACCATGAATTTTCATTCTAAATCCTTCAATTTCTCCATTGTGTACTGCTAAAATAGCTTGATTTAATGCTTTAATAGCATTATTTTTTTGTTCTTCACTTAAATCAGAATTTTTGATTAATTCCACATATTTTTTACCTAATTTATCAGAGGGTTTACTTTTAACGCTTTTGTTAAAACTATCCAAGTGTTGTAAATAATTATCCAAATTAAAATAATAATCTTTTGATTTAGCAAATATGAAAAAAGGTTCTGTAGCTTGTATTAATTTTCTTTTATCTTGACGTGGTGTAGGATTGAGTTTTGACCATGTAATTTGATTAATAAGAAAAATATTTTGATTTTGGGTGGCTTGAATTGCAAATTTATAAGGAATTAGAGATAAACTTCCGTTGATATATTTATCTCCTAAATTAAAAACTATTACTCCAGTTTTTTTTAAAACGCGCACACATTCCCCAAAAACTGTGAGGATATTTTTTAAATATTCTGATTCAGTTGTTTCATTACCAATACCTAAATCACCATTTCCATAATTACGTTGCTGAAAATATGGTGGTGAAGTAATGATTAAATCAAAAGTATCATCTTCTATTTGTTTGAGTACAGATAAATTATCCCCAAGAATAATTTTATTTTTGAGGTCTGATATTGCTCGTAATTTCATGTGACTTTATGCAATTTAAATTTAATCTCTAATTATGTATTTCAGTGTAACAGGTTTTGTATTTTTTAAAACATTCTCTCAATAAAATTTAATAATTTAACTTTTCAAGCATCAATCACACGCACATAAGCACTACATCAGAAAAACGTGATATTTTGAGTATAATGTAAGTTACAGGTTAAATACTCAATATTCAAGAATACTATAAAATTAGCAATGCTAGAAAAATCAAGATTATATTTCCCAACTCTTACCAAATCCAAGTATCAACCCCAAAGCCAAGATACAGCAATAGAAGCTGATATTTATTTCTTTCAAAAATGGCGACAACTATCATTAAAACAACGCATAGAAAGATTTATTAGCCATGAACGAGGAGTAAAAAAACTATGTCTGATAGGAATTAAATCTCGAAATCGCAATTCAACTATACAGGAAATTCGTAATTTATTTACCCGTGCTGTGTTAGGAGAAAAATTTACTCCTGATTTTCAACCAAAAGGTATTAAGGAAAATATGTGGATTCAAGATTCAATTTCTTTAGCAGGAGAACTACATCAACTTTTTGAATCAATTAATATTGATTATTATGTAAGTGGAGGTGTTGCTAGTTCTATTCATGGAGAACCACGTTCTACTCGTGATTTAGATTTGGTGATAGAATTTAAACCAAATCAAATAGATTTACTGGTAAAAACTTTAGAAGCATCTGGATATTATTGTCCAGCAGGTGCGGTAGAAGATTTGCAACAAGGTTTGGGAAATATGTTGAATATTACCCATACAGAAACTATTGCTAATGCTGATATATATATTACTGACAATTCACCTTTTGCAATATCTCAAATGCAGCGGAGAATATTAGTTGATTTAGATGGAATACCTGCTTTTTGGATAGCTTCAGCAGAAGATATTATTTTACAGAAACTTCGCTGGGGAAAGGGAAGTAAATCAGAAAAACAATGGCGCGATGTTTTGGGGATAATTAAGTTACAAGCAGAAATTTTGGATTATGGTTATTTAACAGAATGGGCGGAAAATTTAGATTTAGTTGTTGATTTAAGTGAGGTATTAACTCAAGCTGGGATATGAAATAAATATAAAAATCTCTCATGCTTAGAAACCCAACTTCTCTAAGAAGTCAGAAATCTTATGTTGATCACCCCCATAATTTGCTAAACTCCAATTTTGTCAAGGCAACAAAAATCTGAGTATTGGGAATTGAGAGAGGTTCGCAAAGTGGTGGAAAGTGAAGACGTAGAACAAATTTATCCCCAGGATTTTTCATGGCGGTTTTGGACTGTTGTGCCAATTTACCCTTATGGTCAACGGCATACTATCCGTAAAGAAGTTGTCAAAGATACCATCTGGACCTTTGATCAATTGCAGGGAATTTTCTATGTAGTTGTGCCAATTCGCATGACTGTAGTTAAGCTGGAACAGGGCGGTTTGCTGGTTTATGCACCTGTCGCACCAACGGGAGAATGTGTTCGCTTGCTGAATGAGTTGGTAGCAGAACACGGTGATGTTAAGTATATTATTTTGCCCACGATATCAGGAATAGAACATAAAGTATTCGTTGGTCCATTTGCGCGACGCTTTCCCACTGCACAGGTATTTGTCGCTCCCGGACAATGGAGTTTTCCGATCAATCTGCCTTTGAGTTGGTTGGGTTTACCCGGTAAACGGACTCATATACTGCCTGAAAATAGCCAGGAAGCCCCTTTTGCTGAAGATTTTGATTATGCAACCATCGGACCGATTGATTTGGGTTTGGGTAAGTTTGCAGAGGTGGTTTTTTTCCACAAGCGATCGCACATTCTCTTAGTTACAGATACCATAGTTTCAGTACCAGCAGAGCCACCTGCAATTGTCCAACTTGACCCCTATCCCTTACTCTACCACGCGAAGGATAAAGCCTTTGACATCGTTGCAGATACCTCAGCAAACCGCCGTAAAGGGTGGCAGCGAATCACATTATTTGCCTTGTATTTCAGTCCCAGTGTGTTAGAAGTACCTACATGGGGTGAAGTATGGCGTGATGCCGAAAAAGCTCCAGAACGTTCGAGAAAAGCCTATTTCGGGTTTTTCCCCTTCCAATGGCGGGAAAATTGGCAAGATTCATTTGATATTTTACAAGGAAATGGGCGGATATTTGTTGCCCCAATTTTACAAAGTTTGATTTTAAATCGCGCACCCACAGAAACAATAAATTGGGCTAATAAAGTTGCCAGTTGGGATTTTCAATGGATTATTCCCTGTCATTTTAATGCCCCGATTAAAGTCGAACCGCAACAATTTCGTCAAGCATTTGCGTTTTTAGAAAAACAGCCTGTTGAGGGTTTAGTTAGTAGTAATAGCTATTCTTTGCCGGAGGATGATTTTAAGTTATTGAGAGATATTGATTCAGGTTTAAATAAGTTGGGTATTGTGCCACCAGCAAAAGAGAAAGTGTAATTATAAATAAACTGACAATGAGGTAGGTGTTTCAGTCTGTACACTTAGCATAAATAGACATCAGGATTTTTTATGAATATTTATCTGGGAATATTTCGGGTTTTAAAAATGAGTTTTTTTCTACATCCTGTACATCCTTAAATCCTGGAAATCTATCATTTGTCAATAGGTAAATGACAAAAATACCTTTGTTTCGGGTTTGATTTTTAGTTTGCCCCTTTGCCTTTGCAAGAAATAAAAAATATTAATAATTGCTATACTAGAAAAATTACAACTATCTCATAGTAACCGTAAAAATATATGACTCTTAGCCAATTTCAACCCTATATTTCCATAGAAGAATACTTACAAGCTGAAAAATCTAGCCCTATTAAACATGAATATATCCAAGGGCAAATTTACGCAATGGCTGGTGCTAGTGATGCCCATGTAACAATTACTGCTAACTTAGTTGCCCTTTTAAGAAATCATATTCGTGGTACAGGATGTCGGCTTTACGTCGCTGACATGAAAGCAAGAATTGAATCTCTAGATATTTTCTATTATCCTGATATTATGGTAACTTGTGATTCAAGAGATACACAATTTGAATATTTTAAACGATATCCGAGTTTAATCATTGAAGTTTTATCACCTTCTACAGAAGCCTTAGACAGAGGTGATAAATTTAGTGATTATCAAGAATTAGACACTTTACAAGAATATGTTTTAGTTAGTCAAAATCGGCAACGAATTGATTGTTTCCGGCGCAATTCCGAAGAAAGATGGGTTCTTTATAGCTATAGAGGAAATCAACAATTAGAATTAACCAGTGTGAATTTTTCTTGTCCTCTCGCTGATGTTTATGAGGATGTTGCTTTTCCTCCAAATTTAAGTAAATAAAATTCTAAAGATGAGTTTTTTCTACATCCTGAAAATGCTTAATTGTCTGATAGCGTAGCGTGGCGCAAGCCATATCAGGATGCTCAGGATTAGAGGATTTACAGGATTTTTTATGAATATTTATCTGGGAATATTTCAGGTTTTTAAGATGAGTTTTTTCTTCATCCTGAAAATGCTTAGTTGTCTGAATCAGGATTTCCAGGATTAGAGGATTTACAGGATTTTTTATGAATATTTATCTGAGAATATTTCAGGTTTTAAAGATGAGTTTTTTCTACATCCTCTACATCCTTAAATCCTGGATATCCTGATTCAGACAGTAGGGTGTGTAAGAGGATGTTTGAAAAGTATCAGAATTAATCGAGATCCCCCCAACCCCCCTTACAAAGGGGGGCTAAATTCCTCAAAGTCCCCCTTTTTAAGGGGGATTTAGGGGGATATGCGGGTGTCAGATCCCACACGAGAAAGTTTTCAAACATCCTCTAAGCGAAGCGTAATGCACCAAAATTGATTAAATTTAATCTCATGAATTAATGTGAGTTACGTCGCGCTCATAATTTAATCTATATTTCATAATATTTTCGCGCTTCTAACGCATCCTACAAACTATTTTTTTGTATTAATTTCAATAAGACTAACTCCATCATTATTGATGACTAATGAACAAAATATTCCTACCTTTTGATATTTATCCTGATTAAGGAAATCATCTACGGCAAAAGATGTCATTATACATACATCTTTTAGTATTGTGCCTTCTACTTGCCAGTCCCAAATTCTACACCTTAAATCTCTGGGTACATCAACTAAAGAAATAGCCCTAATCAAAGGATCAACTGGTGAACCATAACAAATTCTTCCATTGTAAATCCTTCCACTTATATGATGACAAGACCTTACGTCTTGACTACAAATATTACAGATTGATTTCTTCATCAAAATCTCCGGGCTTATATATTTTCCAATTCCAAAAGAAACTTCAAAAAATTTATCTATTGATTGTATATCATTTAACACAATATCTATTATTTCAGTTTCACTTAGGTACTGATAGACAAAGCCAAGTCTATCTTTACAGTCTTGCAATACTATCCAATTGTAATTAACTTCTTTGTGAGACTTATTCCATTCCTTATCTCTCATTATTTGTTTGAGATATGAAAATTCTTGCAAACCTCTAAATAGAATTGCAGAAATAAGAAGTTTGTTATAATTAATATTTATTTCTCCCCAATAACTAAGTTCAATAGTAGTTTTACAAAAATTAATAAAATTTAGGCATAATTTTTTTGCTCTTTCATATTTTTTATTTATAATTAATTTATACCACTTATAGAAATATTTATAAGTTTCTTCATCTAAATTATCTTCATTGATTTTAGTTGTTATTATCCTTTGGATTGACATTCTTAATATCATTGATAATTTTCTGAAAGTCTTCAAAATTTCCATCATAGTTTATAGAACGATATATATTATTTCCTTCTATTATTCTCAATTCAATATGAATTTTATTATTATTTTCCCCTTCTATACTTTTTGTTGAAAAATTTTGCTTTTTCTGAAGTTCAAGTGTTAATAAACTGGATATAACCGCAGTTAAGACTGGTATGGCTAGTTTATCTAAAATATAGGTTACACCAAACCATAATTCTATACCTCTACGTTCCAATTCTACCGTTTCTAACCCCAGATCATAAGAATTTGCACACTTAATTCCTGCTTCTCTTAAAAGTTTGCAAAAGTTTGCATTATGGGCAGTATCTATTAATTCTTCTTCTGTTGAAGCTGTTTCTATATTCTCAGGTAAACAAAGTACCTGATAGGCTTTAATTTTTTCAAAATCTAAACCATGTTTTTCTAGTTGTTTCATACTTTTCATTATGTATTTTACCCTTTTGATATTTTTGTCAAGTTAAAGTTCAGTAACATTAGTAATTTAAGTTTATCACGCAATCACCCTATTTCTTCCTTCGCTTCCTTCGTCCCTTCGTGGTTCATTAACTCTGCGCCTTTGCTCCTTAGCGACTTTGCGCGAAACCTTCATAATCCAGGGGCGGACAAACCGCCCCCATTAAAATCAGGTAACACCAAAAACAATCACCAAGCCCAAAACAGCCCCAAAAACGATCAGAGCATAGAATTGAACCCGACCATTTTCCAAGTATTTCAAACCTTCACCACTGACAAGAGTAAAGAAACCCGTGAGATTGACAGCGCCGTCAACAACACGGAAATCAACTTCCATAACTTGTCTAGCCACACGACGCAAACCAAGTACAAAGACACGATGATAAATGTCATCAAAGTACCACTTGTTCAAAGATAAATCGTATAGCGGTTGAATGTTTTTAGCGATCGCACTAGGATCAATTTTGCGAGCCAAATACATCAGCACCGCCAAAGTAATCCCAATCACAGAAATCGCCACAGAACTACCCGCCATCACATAAAACTCATGGGGGTCAAATTCCGCAGCCTTTTCCATAACTTCCGCTAAAGTTTCGCTAGGAGGAAAGATAAACTGCTCAAAATAATTGGCGTAGGGAGTACCCACCAAACCAATCAACATTGAAGGAATAGCCAAAACCACCAACGGTAAACTCATCGTCCAAGGAGACTCATGAGGCTCATGGCTGTGGGAGTCATGGGAGTGACTGGCCAATTCACCCTTTTTCATCGCCCCAGGACCAAAATTAGGCACTAGTTCTAATGTCCCTGACTTTTCAGCCAAAGCAGCAGCCGCATTTTTGAGTTTTACCTTGATTTTCTCGTCATTACCCCGGAATTTACCTTCAAATGTTGAGAAATACATTCTAAACATATAAAAAGCTGTAATCCCCGCTGTCACCCAACCAATAAACCACAGGAAGGGGTTAGCAGCAAAAGCCGCGCCGAGAATTTCATCTTTTGACCAGAAACCAGCAAAGGGAGGAATCCCCGCAATGGCCAAGCAACCAATCAAAAACGTGAAACTTGTCACGGGCATATATTTCCGCAGTCCCCCCATTAAGCGCATATCCTGCGCTAATACAGGGTCATGACCAACAACTGCTTCCATGCCATGAATTACCGAACCAGAACCCAAGAATAGCATCGCTTTAAAATAAGCGTGGGTCATGAGGTGGAATAATCCCGCACTGTAAGCGCCCACACCCATAGCCATGACCATGTAACCAAGTTGGGAAATGGTGGAATAAGCCAAACCCTTTTTGATGTCGTTTTGGGTAATGGCGATAGTTGCTCCTAAAAACGCTGTAAATGCGCCAGTATAAGCAATTACGTTCATTGCGGCTGGGACATTTTCAAATACTGGGTACATCCGGGCAATTAGGAATACACCCGCCGCTACCATTGTTGCCGCATGAATTAGGGCAGAAATAGGTGTAGGACCTTCCATGGCATCTGGTAGCCAGACATGGAGGGGGAATTGGGCAGATTTAGCTACAGGGCCAAGGAAGACGAGAATTGCCAACAGAATGGCGAGGAAATTGCTAATAGAGCCGGTTTCTACTAGGTTGGATAGGCGATCGCCCATAACCATGAAATCAAAGCTGCCTGTCGCCCAGAACAGCCCCAAAATGCCCAATAATAAACCGAAGTCACCGACCCGATTTGTGACAAATGCCTTTTGACAAGCATCTGCTGCGGCTTTGCGGTCATACCAAAAGCCCACTAGGAGGTAGGAACACATCCCCACCAATTCCCAGAAAATGTAAACTTGTACTAGGTTGGGACTGACCACCAAACCTAACATGGAAGAGCCAAACAAGCTGAGATAGGCATAAAACCGCACATAACCCGGATCATGCGCCATGTAGCCATCGGTGTAAATCATCACCAAAACGGCTACTGTGGTGACAATCACCAGCATTAGAGATGTCAGGTGGTCAATAGTGTAGCCCATCGTCAGGTGAAAATTCCCGGCTGCTACCCATTCCACAGTCCAAAGATAAGACGCATGGCCTTGAAATTGACTCCACAGCAAAGCCAACGACAGTGCCATAGAAGCCCCCATGAGGGAGATAATAACTACAGCATTCAACTGTCGCAGGCGGTTTGTCACCTGATTTATCGAGATTAGCCCTAGACCGACCAGCATTGCTCCCAAGAGAGGTAATACTGGAATCAGCCAGGCATACTGATAGATTACTTCCATCACTAACGCCTACTTTTAGAATTCTGTACAAATATATTGAATTGAGAAGATGCCCAAAAAATGAAAATTCAATTGGGGATTGCTGATTGAAAAGAAATAAGCTACTTCTGATAGCCCAATACTTTCAAGTTAGCTTGAATTTTCCCACTTCAAACTTGAGTTAACTGAATAATCAGAACTGCTAATAATTGTGACACACACCCTTGAGGATAAAATACCCCACCTGATACCCTTTAGGTGGAGTGTTAAGCATGGTTTTATATTTGGTCAGTTGTTAGTAGGGGCGAAGCATTTGGAAGATAAATTATCGGACATTGCCAAAAATAGTTCTCCAAATGCTTCGCCCGTACAGCGAAGCATTTGGAAGATAAATTATCGGACATTGCCAAAAATAGTTCTCCAAATG
>NZ_VIKY01000205.1:0-3373 GCF_009711925.1 Dolichospermum sp. UHCC 0352
CTGTGTAAAGAAATGTAAAATCGCTGAAAACTTCTTTACTCTTGCCTCTGGTTACTGAGCGAAGTTGAAGTATTGCCTCTTGCCTAGTGCTATGACGACAATTTTCAACGCCAACCTATCTACCATATTTAATCCATTTTGTCAATTCGCAATTTCTATTCTTTACAAAAATTAAGATTTTTATTACATTACTTTACATAAGACATAAGTTCATCATAAACATTTTTAGCTGATGTCTTCATAGCGACTAATTAACACATAATCTTGGAGATTCCGATTGTGGCTTTAACTATCCAGTCCGCTCAAACTATTTTTTCTAATACTCAACTTCCTAGCCCTATTCCCGCAACTATAGCATTGTTCGATCAACTTAACGTTGATGATCAATTAGCATATCTTTGGTATGCTTACACCGAAATGGGTAAAACCATTACTCCTGCCGCACCTGGAGTAGCACGCTTGCAACTAGCTGAAAGTTTGCTGACCCAAATTAAGCAAATGTCTCGTGAAGAGCAAACCAAAGTCATGCGGGATTTAGCCAGCCGTGCTGATACTCCTATTAGCCGTTCCTATGGTTTCTTTAGCGTCAACACCAAACTCGCTTTCTGGTTCGAGTTAGGAGAATTGATGAAACAGGGAATCATCACTCCTGTCCCCGTTGGTTATCAAATGTCTCCTGGTGTAAAATTTGTATTAGAAGCCACACAAAAACTTGATCAAGGTCAGCAAATCACCGTATTGCGGAATACTGTAGTAGATATGGGGTTTGATACTTCTGACCTTGGTCCTAGTAGTTATCCTAAAGCAGGTGCAGAACCAGCTTTCCAACGCACAACCCCTGTTATATCTTCAGTGAAAATTGACGGGATTACAGAACCCGCTGTCTTAGGCTACATTGAAGCCATGAATGCAGATAAATTTGATACTGCGATCGCGCTATTCACTACTGACGGTGCGCTACAACCACCGTTCCAAAAGCCCATTGTGGGTCGGGAAGCGATCGCTAAATATATGCGCGAAGAAGCACAAGGACTAAACATGATGCCGCAACAAGGTATCTGCGAAGTTCAACCAGACGGTTCTAAGCAACTGAAAATCACAGGAGTAGTGCAAACTCCTTGGTTTGGTGTCACAGTTGGTATGAATATTTCTTGGCGGTTTTTAATCAATCCCGAAGGACAAATCTTCTTCGTAGCGATTGATATGCTTGCTTCTCCTCAAGAGCTCATGAATCTGCGTCGAGTTTAATTAAATCATGAGGCTGTCGAAAATCAAATTTATTTGTTATTTTCACAGCCTCGCAATAATAGAGTGAAAGCTATTGACACCGACCAGAAAATTTGTTATCATAGAAACGACGAGGAAGAACTATCTTTATCGCATAAGCACAACTAATCAAGCTAAGTCAGCAAATAATGAAAAAAGCTATTTAATGTGTAAGTTATAGACATTTAGGGCTTTACTACCTCTAATGCCTTTTGGATATTTTGATTTTAAAACTGTTGCTATATGATGATTTAAAGTCCCAGCATCATTAAACTCTTTTGATTCCTGTAGTGCCTCATATAATGAACGGATCTCTTGTGGTGACAGATTCGTGAATGTGCGTAATTCGGTAATGTCTAATCTATGGTTGAACTCATTCACAGTATGCCGCCATTGATGTAGAAGCGAAAACAACTCACTATCTTTGCGTTCTGCAAAAACACCAGATGCGATCGCTGTTTCATTGACTGATATAATTAGTCGTGGAAAGACTAGAGGTTGCCCCAAAATATGTGAATTTGATGTGAATCGCGCATCAGATAAAATTACCTCATTTGCTATGCACTCATTCAGTAAGGCTTGCAGCAATGCAGTCTTCTTTTCGTAAGCTGATACCCACCGTTCGCCAAAAATACCTGTAATTGTTGCCAATGCTCCGAGAGCCGATAGTAGTGCATCAAAGTCTGGTTTTTTAGTCAACCAGACAATAGCTAAAATAAATCCAAGAAACAGAGGGAAAAAAGTGGCAAATGTGACTAAGTTTTTCATACTGACATCATCTGTTATTCGTCTAAATGCTTCTAGCGTTTTGGTGTCCATACAGTCACCAGTGGAGTTCCTGAAATGCCAGGGGTAACTCCCGATGACTCAGGAGCAAGCAGAATTAAATCTATACCAAATCTACTCTGAGAACGTGCTTCAAAAGGTGTGTGTAGTCTATCAACAATTATTAGGTTGCTATCTGATATGCTTTTCTTGATACCATCTGAGGTATACTTTCTAGTCAGCAATAAACGAATAGTATCTTGAGGTTCAAAATTCATAACTGAGCGGTCAGGTAACATCACGTCAATTTTTTTGCCAGTTGAATTTTGATACAGGACTTTTATCAGAATTGCTTTATTTGTTTCAATAGAACCTTGAAATAAAATACTATTCAAGTCAATGTTTAAATCAGTGTTTTGAAATAAAGCACTTGTAACAAACTCTTTGAATAACCTAGTTTTTGCATATTCTTTCGCTGCTGTTTGTGCCGCTTCCTCGTTTAAGTCTTCAGTGGTTGCTACTTCTATAAGCAGTCTATCTTTAGGTCGCATTAGTTTAGAAAGAAGTTGCAGTAATTCTGTGTCTTGTTGGAAATTAGCTAATGTATTTCCAAGTAGAGAAAACAGAACAGGATTATCATTGGGAATTTGGTCAAACAGTTCGCGTAAATATCCAATATTTCTCTCAATTGAGAAGTCAATTTGAATTGTTATGACATCATTCTTCAATTGCAATCTTTCTGTTGCCTTTTGAACACCGAATCTTAACATCTCCGAACTCATATCAATTGGAAAATAGAGTAGGTCAGGATTTGTGTTGAGTAAAATACTCAAAATATGCTGGTCTTTTTCTCCTGTACCTACACCTAAACTAACGTAATGATATTTTTTATCTTTTATGTTGTTAGCATGAATTTGTTGCCATTGAGAGTTAAAAAATTTTATGCTCTCTTTCATGACAAAATAGAAATTATCTTTACAAGCATGATCCCAAGCAATAGCTGAACCTACACTCCAATAGGCAAAACCAGATAATATCTCTTTACCATCACCTGTAGTCGAAAATTCCCCTCTCAATCCCTGGGTGAGTTCTGCCAGTTTATTAGATTGATCTTCTCCTATCAAGCAGAGAGTCCATCCTTTTCCTGAAGTCTCTAATGCAAAATTTATACCCATTTCGAGCCTCGCTTGTTAAGCAATTTATCTGAATTAATCCTCTACTTATGTATACAAATACCACATGGTATTTGTTATTGTCAATCAAATATTATGCCTGCCGTACTATAGAGTAGTTTAAGTAGGTGAACACAATAAAACCAAACTGTGTAAAGAAATGTAAAATC